>JBATDL010000581.1:0-2434 GCA_049663445.1 Candidatus Competibacter sp. | reverse complement strand
GGAATCGCTTGCACATAGCGATAGGTGTCGATCTCGCGCCGTTGGCCGATCACCAGACCGGTCTTGCCGGCTATGGCGGCATGATTTTGCATGGTTTCCAAAGCATCAAAACGTTTCGGAAATGAATTTAAACGGATAGTCCGGCTCCCGATAGTCCCCGGCCTTTTGCCGCTTTGGCAGCTTGATTTTTTCGCGCGGTACATCCTCGTAGGGGATGTGGCCCAGCAGGTGACGGATGATGTTGAGCCGCGCCTTCTTCTTGTCGTCTGAGCGCGCCACATACCACGGCGCCCAAGCGGTGTCGGTGGCCGCGAACATCGCGTCGCGCGCCCGCGAATAATCGTACCAGCGGCTGTAGGACAGCAGGTCCATCGGCGACAGCTTCCAGAGCTTTCGGCCGTCCTCGATGCGTGCTTCGAGCCGGCGGGTCTGCTCCTCGGGACTGACTTCGAGCCAGTATTTGATCAGCACAATTCCGGAATCGATCATCGCCTTCTCGACCAGCGGCGCCATCTCCAGGAAGCGCTTCACCTGTTCCTCGGCGCAGAACCCCATCACCCGCTCGACCCCGGCGCGGTTGTACCAACTGCGATCGAAAATAACTACTTCACCGGCCGCTGGAAAATGCGAGATATAGCGCTGGATATACATCTGGGATTTCTCGCGCTCGGTCGGCGCCGGCAAGGCCACAACCCGGAAAACGCGTGGACTCACCCGTTCGGTGATGGCCTTGATGGCGCCGTCCTTGCCCGCCCCATCCCGGCCTTCGAACACGATGCAGACCTTGAGGCCCTGATGCCGGACCCACTCTTGCAGCTTAACCAATTCAATGTGCAGCTTCTTCAGTGCCCGCTCGTAGTCCTTGCTCGTCAATTCCCCAGGCGGCGCGACATCGTTTTTAGCTTTTTTGGGTTTATCGCTTTTGGGTTTATTGCTCATGGCGCGCATTCTCCAATATTCATTCAGTCGGCATCCTCGCTGGTGATGATGAACACCTCATTCACCTCGGTGATGCGGAAGACTTGCGGCTTGCGGGCGGCCGGCAGTTCACCTTCGCTCAGATTAGCGCCTTGCAGCAGGTACGCGCGCACGGTCGGATCGTTCAGCGCCACCTTGTCGTCCTCCAGCCATTCCCGGACTTTCGGATCTTGCGGCTGGAAGATGTGTACCTCCTGATGGCCGCGCGCCAGCATCGCATAGACCGGCGGATGACCGACCTGCATGTACTGGGTGTAACCCATCCCTTCATACTGCCGTACTGTCTCGGCGACGCTGGAGAGGGTTTTGCTTTGACTCTCGTAGGCAGGGCCGCGCTCGAAGCGGTTGCCCTTTTCCAACAGGTAAGCACGCAGCGATTTGAGCGCGGCCGAGAGATCGGCGGTTTGCTTGGCTTTATCGTTCATGGGAAATCCTCCTGAAAAACGGCGCCATGTGGCTGGGTTGGAAAAATTCAACAAATACCGCTACCGGACGGCGCGCCGGCGGCTTTTATCGGATCGATTGCAGCAGGCGATTGGCCTCCTTGAAAAAGTCGGGTTGCGGCAGCAGTTCGCTGCTGGGGAAGCGCACCAACAGCGCCGCAACCCGGCGGTCTTTCCCCATCACGATTTCCTGGAAGCTCATCGCGTTGGCGATCCGGGGCGAGTCGGCGGGGACTTTGGTGTTGCTGTGGTCCAAGGTGAGCGAGACCGGTTCCAGCTTCAGGTATTTTTCCGGTTCGCTCAGCGTGGCGATGACTTTGGCGAGGTGCTTGTCGAGCGTGGCCGAATCGGCGCGCAGTTGGCTCAGTTCGGTTTCGAGGTCCTGGAGCTGCCGTTCGAGGGCGCTCACATCGACGGGCTCCGCCGTGGCCGGTCCCGCCAAGGATTCAAAGCCGACCTGGGCTTTCTTCAGCAGGCTGACCTTTTGCTGGAGCAATTTGCGCTGCTGTTGTTCCAGTTGCGTTTTTTGGATGCGGCTGGCGGTCAGGCGCTGCAAAGCGGTTTCGATCAGGTAATCGGCCGCGCGCCGCATCAGTTCCCGGCGGGTGTCCTGCTCGTTGTCGGTGGGGAAAACCAGCCGGTGGTCGCGGAAGTTGACCACGGTTTGTGGCACGTCCCGTCGGAGGATGTCCCCCTCCATCTCGATGCCGAGCACGTTTTTTTCGACCCGCACCGCGCCGAGTCCGGCATACAGTTCCGTCGGCAGGGGGGCGGGTGCCTGTTTGAGGTAGTTGCGGGTGCCGTCGCTGAAACTTAGGGTCTCTCGCAAACTCTCGGGCGAGGCGAACAGGGCGCGCAAGCGGGGATCGGTCATATAACCTTGCCGGTCGGCCACGACGGCGGGCGGCAGGGTGTTGACGAAATTCACCACGAAGTCGATGGCGTGCTCCACCGCGCCCCACAGCTTGCGCCGATAGTGGCTCACCGCCCGCAGGCGAGGATCGGTGCCGTCC
>JBATDL010000580.1:0-3946 GCA_049663445.1 Candidatus Competibacter sp. | reverse complement strand
GGCCAAGCGTTCTTCAAGACCATGACCCAGTTTTTCCAGACACTGGGCCTTGCAAACCCAACTCTCCTTATCATCGTTATCCCGTTGAATCGCCAGTTCCGCCGCTTCCAGGGCAGATTGGTAGTCGCCGGCGACTAGGTGGGTTTGAAATTCGGTTTTCAGCATCGAGCACACCGGGTCTTGCCCGGAGCACGTCCGCTGCATGGCTTCCCGCAGATGGGTTTGTTCGAGACTGATGACGCCATCAAGCGCCAACCGCGCCAGTTCCGTTTCCGAATACCAGACCCGCAGGAACTGTACGAACAGCTCCACCGTGCGGCCACGTTGTTCCTTGACTTCCAGACAGAACCGCATCAAGGGCTCGCGCAACTCGTAGTAATTGGAACGCCCCAGAGCGGCGGCCTGAGTCACGTAGCCCAGGTCCTTGAGCCTGCCCAGTTGGGTGGAAATGGTCTGGGAGGTGTTCATGGCCTGGCGGGCGATTTCCTTGATCGTCACCGCGCCGCGCAACCGGCGCATGATGTCGATGATGCCGCGCTGTAAGGGCGCAAGCCGGTCCATTCGTGCCTGGTAATAAGGGGTCAGTTCATCGATCAGTTTCATGAATGGCCGGACCAGATCGTCCAAAGATTCCCGCGTGAGAAAGTCGTAAAAGACCACATAGATGCGCGGATTGCCCCCAGCCAGATAATGAACGGCGCGGACGCGGGCGCGACCCATCGGACTACAGAGGGCATTGGCCAAATCGTCACTGCCCGCGCGCTGGGCCATGCGGGTCAGCAGGCGCACGGCGTCCTCGACGGTGAACGGATCAAGAGAGTGGATTTTGAAAAAGCCGTGGAAGGTGTTTTTGCGGTCGGCCACCGCCTCGCTCAGGCTGGTGGCGGTGGCGAGAAGCGTGGTCATCGGGTGATTTTGCAGAAAGGCGCGCAGCTTGCGCTGGCCCGTTTCCTTGAGATTCGTCAGCAGGTCATCCAGATTTTCGATGATCAGCAGCAGCGTCTTGTCACCGACAAATTCAACCAGTAATCGCTCCAGCAGAGGTTCGGCCTGGTTGGCATCTTCCAGATCGAGCACGGCCTCCAGCCGCTGGCGCAGACTTTCCAGCGCATAAGTCTGTTGCAGGGTTTGCAGAATCAGCAGCAACAGGTTGTGATAGCCGGCGATGTACGGATCTTCCGGCAGCCAGGCAATCCGCAATCGGTCGTCCAGTTCAGCATCGCGCCGCACTCGGTGATGGAGCAAGGCCACCAGATGGGTCTTGCCGATGCCGCGTGGACCGATCAAGAGTCGCTGGTGCTTGTTAGCACCGGTGGCGCTCTCCTGAATGCCATCCAGGATGCGCTGAGCGAGTTTCTCCCGCGCCACGAACAGATCTTCCAGCGTTTCGGGATCGCTTTGGCTGGGCGTGAACGTCGAATGGTAGGGCGCGTTCATTCAGGCGAGACCCTGATCCAAACGCCACCAACGACGGATGAGACTAAAGCGGAACCGGTAACCGCCATCCCGATCTTGGTGCAGATAATGATCCCGCTGCATGAGCTTGAGCAGGGTACGGAGTGCCTCCCGGTCGCCTTCAACCATGCGCTGGGCGTTTGTGCCGAGCCGGGAGAGGTTGATTTTAAGACGCTCGTGCAACTCGTCGAGGGTCAGCGGTTCAGTTTCGGCTAACTGATCCAACAGCGCCCGGACCACTTCAGCGCGCTCGCCGTAATAGGTGACCAGCCGGCTGCGAAAATGCTCCAGATCCCAATCCTGGGCATTTGCAAGCGCCTCGGCGACGATCGTTTCCGCGATTTCGGGTGTCGCGGCTTGGCCTCGGTCCGCCATGGCGGCGACCATATGATGGATATAGAAGGGGATAGCGTCCACGCGCCTTGCGATGATGGCGGCGGTCTCATCCAGGGCGCTGCTGGTCAGCCCTTCTCCCTGTATCAGTGCCTTGGCCAAGGCTTCGGCATGCCCGTCATCCAGGGGCGGTACTTCGACCGTGCGCATGTCGTTGACCGGGGAATTGACGTAGCCCTCTTCGCGAAGGGCGGTCACGACGTGATGCAGGCCGATGGAGCCCGTGTAAATCATGCGCAGATTAGTATGGGTTTGGCGCAGGCCACGCAGCGTATCCAGGAGGTCCATGACGACCGTTTCCCCTTCTGAACGCGCGATCTTCTGCAACATCCAGGGCAGTTCATCCCAGCATAGAATGACTGGTCGGTCGCTGTGTTGGGCAAGATCGCCCAGAATCCGTTCCAACAGCGCTTTCCAGTGGGGAGCCGCAGTTGTGGGCAGTTTTACACCGAGGATTTGGGTGCCTCCCAAGGCGGCCCAGAGCTCTTTGGTTTTGGTTGCCGTTTTCTGGAACAGGTTAAGGTGTTTTTCCACATCCTCGGCGACTCGTTCCACAAATTCGATAGGACTGCTGACGCCACCGACATCTCGAACCCGAATCATGGTTCCGTCCGGTGGCCGTGCCTCCATCTTTTTGATAATACAGGTCTTGCCCATACGCCGTTCGGCCACCAACACCAAGCTTTGGTGCTTCAGGGTGACCCAAAGGCGTTCGATGAGGCGGTCTCGCCCCATGACGTTTTCAGGAGAAACCGCCCCGCCAGGATTTGCTTTCATGGCATACGTCCATAAGAAATTACGTCAAAATAGACGTACGTCATTATTGACGTAATAAAATTTATGTCAACACAAATTCTTGAAGGCGTTTCTTGATTGGAGTGAGGTGTATTTCCGCCTTTATGGGCGGAAGTCATCTTTCATGTGAGCAGGAGCAGCAGCCAGACCACGCCTGCGTTCAGCAGCGCCACGAATACCGCCGCCGAGCCGATGTCCTTGGCCCGACCCGATAGCTCGTGGTGTTCCGGTCCGATGCGGTCCACCGCCGCCTCGATGCCGGTGTTCAGCAGTTCGACGATCACGATCAGCAGCAGGCTACCGATCAACAATACCCGCTCCACCGCGCTGTCACCCAGCCACAACGCCAGCGGCGCGAACACCGCGCACAGCAACCCTTCCTGCCGGAACGCTTCCTCGTTACGCCAGGCCGCTTTCAGACCGGCCCAGGAATAGCCGGTGGCGTTGATTAACCGGCGCCAACCCGTGTGATTTTGAAAGGCCATCGGGATCAGGACTCGACCGGCCGCCAGGCCAGATCCATGTCGCGGGCGGCGCGTACCTCGTCTAAACGCCGAACCGGGCGATGATGGGGGGCGCCCTGGACCTGCTCGGGACTGCTCTCGGCTTCCTGCTGGATTTGGCGCATCGCGGCGACGAAGCCGTCCAGTTCTTCCTTGCACTCGGTCTCGGTCGGCTCGATCAGCAGGCATTCCGGCACCAGCAGTGGAAAATAGGTGGTCGGCGCGTGATAGCCAAGATCGAGCAGGCGTTTGGCGAAATCCATCGCCGTTATGCCGAGCGTCTTGGCCTGCCGCTTGAGGGTGATGATGAACTCGTGGCTGGCCCGCCGTTGGGGAAACGCGGCATCGAAACCGGTCTTCATTAGTTCCGCCAGCAGATAATTGGCGTTCAGGGTGGAGTATTCGGCGACCCGGCCCATGCCGGCGCGGCCCAGCATCCGGGCGTAGATATAAGCGCGCAGGATGACGCCGGCGTTGCCCATGAACGCGGACAGTCGGCCGATGCTCTGGGGCCGATCCGCCTCGCTCAGCCAGCGATAGCGCTCGCCCTCCTTGCCAACGATGGGAATCGGCAGGAACGGTGCCAAGCGGGCGTTGGCCGCGACCGGACCGGCGCCGGGACCGCCGCCGCCGTGCGGAGTGGCGAAGGTCTTGTGCAGATTCATGTGCATCACGTCGAAGCCCATGTCGCCGGGTCGGGCCTTGCCGAGAATGGCGTTGAGATTGGCGCCATCGTAGTACAGCAGGCCACCGGCCTCGTGAACGATGGCGGCGATCTCGGCGATATTCCGCTCGAACAC
>JBATDL010000579.1:0-2580 GCA_049663445.1 Candidatus Competibacter sp. | reverse complement strand
CCTGAAAATCCCCCGGAAACCGGCAGCCACGCGGAATACCGTAGGGTACGCAGCGACTCGCCGCCCGCAATGACACTTTTCGCCCGTCGATCACGAAGCCGGGATAGCGGTCGACGATCTGCACGGCATCCCTGTCCTCGTCTTCCCGGAACACGAAATCCCGAAAAAAGTACCCGCCGCCCGTCGGCTGGTCGACCCGAATGCGGGTGTTGGCGATTAGCGCGAAGTCCTGTCCCTTGCTGGCTACCGCCCCGGTAATGTATTCGACTCGATCGTGGTGGGGGAAGCATTTACCCATCGCTGGCGCATGATAGTAGTGGCGCAGGCTTTTTAGCTCCCCCACGGAGACGTTGGGAAAGATTTCCCGCAGATCCCCATCGCCGCCGAACAAAATCCGTTGTATCGAGTTCAGATTCTGCGCGTACATGCCTTGCAGTTTGTGGTGGTACCGCAGGTTATGACCGTCGCCCGCAACCGATTGCTTTCCGCCCAGGTCGGCCCGCAGAAAACACGAGGTCAGGCCGGAGATCTGGGTCAGGTACTCATCCCAAATATTGTATTGGGAAACCCGGCTGGCCACGCCCTGAAAATCCCCCGGAAACCGGCAGCCCTGATGGCTGGAACAGCCTTCCCGCCCCCGGTTGCGAATCGACAGGGCGATGATATTGCGCTCGCAGGCGCCATAGGCGTTGCAGCCTCGGTCGAGATGTCCCTCGAAGATCGCGGTGCGCATCGTGTAGTCCAGATGCTTGGCCCGCTGCAGGGACTGCTCGGGCCAGCGGTTTCGGTGAGTGTGAATGAAAGAGTCCCAGGCATTTTGCAAGGAAGCACGCCGTTTGATCAGGTGGCGGTTGGCTGCCTCGCACTGGGGGGACTGGTGAAAGGCGCGCACGATGCGGTCCAGCTCGCCGCCGGACGTAGGGATGGTCGCGCGGGTTCCGGTCGGGCGCGGGGGGTCGAAAAACGGCGCTTTTTGCAGCGTATACAGCTTGCGGATGCTGATCACATGGCGGACGCCGGCGTTGCAATGGTGGTTGGCCACCGTGGCGGTTTGGCGCTGTCGCAGCGCAGCTTTGAATTGTTCGGTCGAGGCCGGCGTGGCCGTGCGTGAGTTCACCACGATTTGAAAACCCACATACGGCGTGCCGTTGCGGTCGGTGAGCGGGCTGCCGTCTCGCACCACCAGGCAGGGGATCAGAGACGTCCCTTGCTTCAGGAAGCCAGCCGGTGAAGAGGGGCCGGACCGGCGGAAGGCATCGATTTCGTAATAGGGGATTTCGAGCTTGCCGTTGAACTGATACAGCGTCATGACTGGTGTAGCGGGGATGCCGGCCCATGCGGGCGAGGCAGCGATGAATACGAGCAGAAACAAGCATTTTTTCATGTTGTGCTTTTAACTTGGACGGTTGGCGGATCTCGATCCGGCAACCGACAGGCGGGTTGGAAAAGCTGCAAACGCGGGTGAGGCTGGAGGGGCGATCAAAGCCAATTCAAGGGGAGTTCGCGGTTGATGTCAACCCAGGCGGCCGAGTCGGCGGGCAACATCGTGGTCACAGGTTGGCGGTCGATCGGGTGCGATCGGGAAGCCGGTCCCGGTGCGTGGGGGTTGGCAGCCCGTCCCGGCGGATTTAAAGTTAATCAATTCGCCGCACATTTGCCGCCCCACCACGGAACCCGCATGAAGCGATTGTCGCCATTGTTTCCACTCCTGATAGCCAACGCGCTGACTGGTCCTGCCCAGGCTGAAACCGGTTACGTGACCGATTCCTGCACTATCCCGATCCGACGCGGCACTTCCACCCAGTACAAAATCCTGCGCATGGCGCCCAGTGGTACGCCACTGGAGATCATGGAATCCAGCAGCGCCGAAGGCTACACCAAGGTCAAAACCCCAGAGGGGACCGTCGGTTGGATACTGAGCCGCTATCTGATGGATCAGCCCGCCCCCCGCGATCGGGTGGTGCAACTCGAAGCGCGCATCACTACGCTGGAGGAAGAGAATCGCGGCTTGCGGGGTGAGGTTGGGGCGCTGGACACCAGTCGGGCCGAGCTGGCCCGTTGCGGCAAGGAACTGGCGGAAATCCGCCGTGCCGCCTCGCAAACCCTGGCCATCGAACAGGAAAACCGTAATCTGCAACAGGAAACGACGCTGGCCCGCGAACAGGTCGCCCATCTCGAACGGGAGAATGCTTCGCTGCGAGAGGAATCCCAACGCGACTGGTTTATTGCCGGTGCGGGTGTCGGCTTTGGAGGGCTGCTGTTAGGGCTGATTATTCCCAATCTTCCCTGGCGACGCCAGCGTCGGCGCTGGGAGCAATTCTGAGCGCCGGGAATATCCGCGCATCAGTGGGAAGAGCAAGGATGCTCTATCGAGGATTGCGTCAGGATGGTATTTCCAACACGGATATGTTGACCGGCAACGCGTTGATCACACAGCATCAGCCCTTTTAAGGTCAAGGCTCAATATGGATTCCGGTCAGTTCGGTTGATCAGGCAACCAGCAGTTCCAACAGGGGCCTGAAGCAGGCCTTTGCCTCGGATGCGCGCGTTGTGCACGAACGGGAAGAAGCCCAGGTACAG
>JBATDL010000578.1:0-1891 GCA_049663445.1 Candidatus Competibacter sp. | reverse complement strand
CAGTCGTCCTGCTCGCGCCAGACCGGACTCTCCCGCAATCGGCGCTGGAGGTCGCCATCGAGATCCTTGAGACGCTGTTCGAGCCAGTCGATGGTGGCCTCGATGTCGGGTCGGACGTGGCGATGCGCACTGGCCAAGTGGTTCTTTTCCGCCGTCAGCAGGTCCACCACCTGCCGCCGGCGCTGGATCAAGGCGGTCAGTTCTTGGGCGTCCTCGTTTTTCCAGGGACGGGGGTCCGGGCGGATGGCCTAGCCGAAGCGGGCCAGCACCTCGGCATCTAGGGCATCGGTCTTGGCCAGCCCCGAGGGCCTTGGCGAAATCGCGCGCTTGGCGCGGGTTGATCACGGCCGCCGGCAGGTGCGCTTCCACCAGCGCCCCACCACCAGCGTCTCCAAACCACCCGTGGCTTCCAGCACGATCAGATTCGGTGGCCGGGTCCGCAGCCAAGCCACCCACTGGGCCAAGCCCACTTCGTCGCGTACGACCTGCACGCGTTCTCTCGCCGGCCAGGTCGCGACATCAAGACGGGCCTTGGCCCCACATCAATCCCGACCCAACATTTACCCGCCAACACGGCCTGAACCGCGTCCACCACCGGTTTTTTCACCATGATGCGTTCCTCATCCCAACCCTGCACGATGCGGACTCGAAGTCCGATCAACTGTCCGGGCTTTAGGTTCATGGAAACAATGACGTGGCGCTTCAGGCTCACCCACGGGATCTCGGCGTCCCAGAGGGGTATCGCGCTACCACGTCGACCCAAACTTTACCAAACTCCAAACATACAAGGGGGGCGGACCATCCCATTACGTTATCTATACTCGATGCCAATATGCGCCAAGTCTCTCGACCGACGACACACCGGAGAGGAGGAGCCAATTATGACCGTCGATCATGCCAAAACCCGATACCGGGAACAGCTCAGCGAGGAAAACACCCTGCTGTTGAGCATCCTGGACGGCACCTCGAATGAAACCGGCGAGGCGTTCTTTCGTGTGCTGGTCAAGGAACTGGCCTCGGTACTGAACACCTATGGCGCGCTGGTGGCCGACTATGTCAGTGAAACCAGCCAACTGCGGCCCCGAGCCTACTGGCTGGGCGACCAGTGGGTGGAACCGGGGCCGTACGACATCGCCGGCACGCCTTGCGAGGGCGTGATCCGGGGGGGCGAGCTGTTCCAGATCCCGGATCACGTCGTCGACCATTATCCGCAAAACGAATTCCTGCGGGACTGCGACCTGGTCAGTTACACCGGTATGTCTTTCAAGGATTCCGAGGGAAAGGTTATCGGTCATCTCGCGGTGCTCGATTCCAAACCAGTCCCGAATGAAGCGCGCTTTATGGCGTTGTTCGAGATCTTCGGCAACCGCGCCGCGGCCGAGATGCGGCGGATCCGGGCCGAGGAGGAACTCCAGGAGCGGGAGGAACGGCTGCGCCGCCTGATTGACGGCGCCCTCGACGGCATTATTGATTTCGATGACGAACTGCGTGTCCACCTGACCAATCCTTCGGCCCGGCAATTGTTCCAGGGTAACCGGTCCAGCGATCCGCCGGCGTCGTTGCATGATTGGTTTACCGATGAAAGCATCCGGCTTATTCGGGAAGTCATGCAAAGTTTGCGCGTCTCATCGGGACACAAGCAGGCCTGGATCGGCAGCCGGCTGCGCGGCCTGCGGGCCGATGGCCAAACCTTCGACATCGAAGCCACCTTGTCGCAAGGAACCCACGGGGAATCCATCTTCTACACCTTGATTCTCAGGGATGTGCATGCGCTGCGCGTCGCCGAACAACAAATCCTCCATCTACAACGGCAAGCCGACCAGTTGCGCGATAAACTCGCCGCCTTGCAGGAACGGGGGTCCACCGTTGGCGAAAGCAAGGTGTTCAAAGC
>JBATDL010000577.1:0-2482 GCA_049663445.1 Candidatus Competibacter sp. | reverse complement strand
GAATCTGTTCCTGTGGTCGGGGCGCGACTGGGTCCGCAAGGGATTGGAAGCCTGGTTTACGGTATTGCTGGAGTTGCTCTGGTCCAAACAACGGATTCTGGAAGTCTATCTGAACATCGCCGAGTTCGGCGAATATACGTTTGGAGCGGAGGCCGCCAGCCGGCAATTTTTCGACAAGCCCGCCGCCCGGCTCACCGCCAGGGAGGCCGCGCGGTTGGCGGCGGTATTGCCCAACCCACGGCGCTACCGGGTGGATCGGCCCTCGGCCTACGTGCTCAAGCGCCAGCGCTGGATCGAACGGCAGATGCGGCAATTGGGTGGCACCGCTTATCTCGACCGATTGTGAGTGGACGGGCATGGAACAAAAACCACGAGTCAGCATCACTTATTGCACGCAATGCCGCTGGTTGCTGCGAGCCGCTTGGCTGGCGCAGGAGCTGTTGACCACGTTCGATCAAGAACTGGGCGAGGTGGCGCTGCGACCCGGCACCGGCGGGGTGTTCGAAATCCAGGTCGGCGATGAATTGATCTGGTCGCGCAAACAGGAAGGACGGTTTCCCGAGGCCAAGGAGGTCAAACAGAGAGTGCGCGACCGGATTGCTCCGGAACGGAATCTGGGTCATTCGGATCGGTAAATCGGTCCGATCCGTCTTCAACAGCAAACAAAAAAATGTGTTGGATATGCCATGCAAGATATACAAATAATCAGCGCTAACGCGCCGGATCGGCGCGGATGGCTGTTTTCCCGCCGGATGTTGAATGGGTTGGGATTTTTGATTTGCGCCGGTGGCCTGGGTTTCGCCTATTACGTCCAGCACTATCTGGGGATTGAGCCGTGTCCGCTATGCATTTTCCAGCGCTTGGCGTTGCTGGGGGTTGGACTGGTGTTTTTGGTGGCGACCCTACACGGTCCGCGCGATTGGGGCACAAAGGTGTACGGCGTACTGGTGGGGTTGGCTACCGGCATCGGGGCCGGGATCGCTGCCCGGCACGTCTGGTTGCAGCATCTGCCGCCGGAGGAAGCGCCGCGCTGCGGGCCGAGTCTGGAGTACATGCTGCAAGCGTTTCCGTTGAACGAGACTCTCCACGAGGTGCTAACCGGCTCCGGTGAATGCGCCAAGGTGGACTGGACATTGCTCGGCTTCAGCATGCCGGAGTGGACGCTGCTGCTGTTTGTCGTGCTGGGCGTGGCGGGTGTGACCGGCAACTGGCGGCTACGGAGCTGAGCAGGTGCTCAGCCGTCGCTGGGCCGGTATTCTGACTCGGTATAATAGAGGGTCCGCGTCGCGAAAGAAGAACTCCGGCCGGGAGAGTCAACCTGGATGGAGCGATTCGCCGGGATCGGGAAACGTGACCCGGTCATAGATTTCGGCCAAATGCAGGGTGCAAGCGATGGTCAGGATTTCGATCCGAGCCTCCAGCCCGTCGGCGGCGGAATAGAGCCACTGCCCGTTCGCCTGCCGGCGGTAATGCTCGATGCGTGGCTTATCCTGAGCGACCAGCAGGTAGTCGCTCAGGGATTCCAGCGTGCGGTAATGAGCGAACTTGTCGCCTCGGTCGTAATCCGCCGTGCTGTCCGACAGCACTTCGATGATGACCGTGGGATTGAGCAGGGTGTCAACGTGCTGATCTTCGAAGCGCGGTTCGCCGCAGGCAACCACAACGTCGGGGTAGGTGTACAAACCGGTAGGGCTGACCTTGAGCCGCATGTCGCCGGAGAAGGGTTCGCACGGTTTGTGCTTGAGTTGGGAATGCAGGGCCGCGGTCAGATTGACGGTGATACGATTATGGCTGCGGCTGGCGCCGCCCATGGCGTGGATACAGCCGTTCAGATACTCGCTCCTGGTTTCGGCTTGACGTTCCAGAGCCAGATAGTCGGTGGCGGTGATGAATCGTTCGGCGGGTCGGGACATGGTGGGTTCTCCAAATCAAATCCGGGCGAATACCCGCCAGGCGGCGGCGGCGGTGGCTTCGATATCCGCCTCGACGTGCGCCGATGACATGAATCCCGCCTCGAACGCGGACGGCGCGAAATAAACGCCCTCGGCCAGCATCCCGTGGAAAAATCTCTTGAACCGGTCGCCATCGCTGGGGATGGCTTGCGCGTTATGAGTGACATTTCCCGCCGTGAAGAAAAGCCCGAACATCCCACCGACATAGTTTGCTGTTAGCAGTACACCGGCCTCGCCGGCGGCGGTCACCAGTTCGTCGCACAAATGCCGGGTCTTGGCGGCGAGGTCGGCATGGAAGCGGGGGTTGGCGATGAGGTCCAGCGTCGCCAATCCGGCCGCCAGCGCCATCGGGTTACCCGACAGTGTGCCGGCTTGGTAGACCGGTCCTAGAGGCGCCAGTTGTTCCATGATCGCCCGCTTGCCGCCGAAGGCGCCGACCGGCATCCCGCCACCGATGATTTTGCCCAGTGTGGTGAGGTCGGGAGTGACGCCGTAGAGTTGCTGTGCCCCGCCCAGCGCCACCCGGAAGC
>JBATDL010000576.1:0-4044 GCA_049663445.1 Candidatus Competibacter sp. | reverse complement strand
TTCCTGGCCCTGCTGCGGCTGCTGCAAGTGGGCTGGCGAACCATTCTCGGCCAGCAGGAAGGATTGCAACTCGCCGACGAAGCCCGCGAAGCGATCGAGGCGGTTGAAGGCGTCGAGGTGGTCGAGGCGGTCGAGATCCTGCATCCCGCTAGCCCCGCCCGTCAGGAGAAAGCGCCATGACTTCGCTATTCCTGTTTACCATCCTATTCGTTTTCCTGCTGATGGGCGTTCCCATCGCTTTCTCCCTGGGTCTATCCAGCATCCTGACCATCCTGTTCTTCACCAACGATTCGCTGGCCTCCATGTCGTTGAAGCTGTTCGACACCATGGATCATTATACTCTGCTGGCGATTCCCTACTTCGTGCTCGCCTCGGCGTTCCTGACCACGGGCGGGGTGGCCAAGCGGTTAATTCGCTTCGCCGTCGCCGCCGTCGGCCACATCACCGGCGGCATGGCCATTGCTTCTGTATTGGCTTGCATGTTGTTTGCGGCAGTGTCGGGTTCATCGCCGGCCACGGTTGCGGCGATTGGCTCCATCGTCATCGGCGCCATGGTCAAGGGTGGCTATCCACAAAAATACGCCGCAGGCATTATCTGTAACGCCGGTACCCTGGGGATTTTGATTCCACCGTCGATCGTGATGGTGGTGTACGCCGCCGCGACCGAGACTTCAGTCGGTCAGTTGTTCATGGCGGGAGTGGTACCCGGTATTGTACTGGGCCTGATGCTAGCGATCGCTATTTTCGTCAGCGCGCGGAAAATGAAGATTCCGCTGCAACCGCGCGTCTCGTTTCGGGAGTTGCTGGTAGCGGCCCGGGAGGCGATTTGGGGACTGGGGCTGATTATCGTGGTGATGGGCGGTATCTACGGCGGCTTCTTCACCGCCACCGAAGCGGCGGCGGTCGCTGCGGTCTACGCTTTCGTGGTCGCCCTGTTCATCCACCGCGACATGGGTTTTCGCGATGTACCCCGGGTGTTCGCGGACGCCGGTAAGGTCACGGTGATGCTGTTGTTCATCATTTCCAATGCCATGCTGTTCGCCCATGTGCTGACTACCGAGCGCATTCCGCAGGTCATGGCAGAAACCATCGTCGGTTGGGGACTGTCAGCTTGGCAGTTCCTGATCGTGGTCAACATCGTGCTGTTGGTTGCCGGCAACTTCATGGAGCCGTCGTCGATTCTGCTGATCCTGGCGCCGATCTTTTTCCCCATCGCCACTCAACTGGGTATCGACCCGATCCACTTGGGCATCATCATGGTAGTCAACATGGAGATCGGCATGATCACGCCGCCGGTGGGGTTAAATCTATTCGTCACCGCCGGTGTCACTGGCATGCCGTTGTGGGATGTGGTGAAAGCCGCCTTGCCTTGGTTGATGGTCATGCTCAGCTTCCTCATTATCGTCACCTATATCCCGCAGATCAGCCTGTTCCTACCCCGGTTGCTGTTCTAGGCGCGGGCAAGGTATTAGCTGGACTGCACGCAACAAAGAGGCGGCCTTTGCCGCCTCTTTGTTTTGCGCCGCTCAAAACGGATGGAACGGCGCAACGCAATGTCCAGTTGCGGGGCTGGCGCAATTCAACGCCCACGCCGCGCAACAACAGCCATAGCGCTGTACGAGTACGGATATGATCCCGCATCAGGTAGTGGCCGATAGGTGCGCTCACGCCGTCCAACGCCCGGCCGGCAAACTCGGCCGTATCGCAATGGCGACCCGCACCGGCCACCGAGAGCAGCACCGCCGCACCGGGCCGACAGGCTTCGGGCAAGGCAAAGATTCCGTAAACGTGATGCCGACCGGCCAGAGGTTCGACCACTACTTTTAGCGCCTGAACCGTGACCGAGGCTCCCAGGGGTAGGTAGTGGGAACCCTCGCAAAGGGTATCGAGCGGTGGCCAAACCAGCAGCCACCCGGCAACGCCAAAAAATCCGGCGCCGGCAACTGCGGCAACTACGGCAACAAGCCTTCGCCGCAACAAACCGCCCACCTAGCTCCAGTAGCGTACCGGGCCGCTGTCGACATGCACGAAGTTGGAACGGGGATAGTAGCCGACCCCACCGGCACCCAGCGAACAGGCCGCGTGATATAGATCCGATACCCGACCGTCCGGCAGGCGAACGTCGAGCGCCATGGCCTGAATATGATAGCTGTTGCGGGCCACGCGCCGGTTGTGCGCGCGCAACATACTATTGGTGCTTTGCGACCGGTAGCCGCTAATGATATGCACCGGCCTGCCGGGGCTGGCTTGCACCTGCAGGGCGTAAAGTTGATCCAGGACGTTGGTGTCGAACAGTTTGACCTGATCGTTATGATGGTCGCGCAACCCCCAGCTCACCTCGCTAATGGCTTCGCGGATATAACCGTCCCGGGGAGTCCAGTAGACTTGGCGGATACTCTCGCCGGTATTGGGGTTGTAGAACAGCAGATAGCGGTCGCGCCGGACGGCCGCCTCAAGCAGCGCCGGCGCCAAAGCCAGGGCGCTAAGGCCACCCACCGCAAGTTTCAGGAATCCTCGCCGGCCCAATTCCGGCTGATTTTCTTTATTATCGCTGCTTGGCTGAAGCGCTACGTCTGTTCTCATTGTCGTAAAATCCTCCCAGCAACCACTTAATTGGTGAGCTTCCGCTTCATCTAAGCAAATCAAGTTTGCCAAATCAAGAATCAGACATACCACTATTTTTTTGCCATTAAACAACAAAAATTGATTTCCCAGTATTCACTTGAATATCTAAATGTCGTCATCAAACGACTAACCCAGTGGAGATCTTATCTCGAATTGAAATGGTTCTATTTAAAATATGTTATATTACATACAGTTATGTTAATATTACCATTTCTTTGCGCCGGATATTGTCATAAATAATACTATTTTTATTTTATTTACAATAATTATCAAATAAGCAAATAAACAACAATCACCCTATAAAAAAAATGCAATGAGCAAAATTAAATTTTCAATAACCCCGGCGATCCGATTCCTGCGGGACCACCAAGTCGCCTTCAGCGTACATCCGTACTCCTACGAAGAGCGTGGTGGCACCGCTCACAGCGCGCACTGCCTGGGGGTAGACGAACACTGTGTTATCAAAACCCTGATCATGGAAAATGACCAGCGACAACCGCTGATCGTGCTGATGCACGGCAACCACAAGGTATCCACCCGCGAACTGGCCCGACTGTTGGGAGTCAAGACCATTCATCCCTGCGACCCGGCCACGGCCCACAAACACAGCGGTTATCTGGTTGGCGGAACCTCGCCCTTCGGCACCCGCAAATCCATGTCGGTCTACCTGGAAGAAAGCATCTTGGAATTGCCGCTGATCTATCTCAACGGCGGCAGACGCGGCCTGCTGATCAGTCTGGCGTCGACCGATGTCCGGCGGTTGCTCCAGCCGGTATTGGTCAACGTCGCCATCGAGGATTAACCCTTGGACGAATCCATCTTTATCGCCACCGCTCCGACTGGCATCGAACCGTTGCTGGCGGTGGAACTGGCCGAACTGGGCGCAGCGGAGACCAAGCCCGTCCGCAGCGGCATCCGTTTTCAGGGACCGCTGGAACTCGCCTATCGCGCCTGCCTGTGGTCGCGGACCGCCAGCCGGGTACTGCTGGTGCTGGCCAAAATCCCCGCCGCCGATGCCAACGAACTTTACAGTGGGGTTTATGATCTGCCCTGGGAAGAGCATCTGGACCCGGACGGCACGCTCGCCGTGGATTTCGGCGGCGCCTGCGCCGGGATCGATCACAACCATTACGGTGCGCAGCGGGTCAAGGATGCCATCGTCGACCGGTTTCGGGCGCATTGTGGCCGACGACCGGGTGTCGATCGGCTCCGGCCGGACCTGCGCATTCAGGTTCAGGCCCGCGATGGCTACGCTACCATCGGCCTCGACCTGTCCGGCGACAGCCTGCACCGACGTGGTTACCGCGCGGCCACGGTGCTGGCCCCTCTGAAGGAAACCCTGGCCGCCGCCCTGCTGCTGAAAGCCGGCTGGCCGGAAATCGCCGCAGCCGGCGGGTCCTTGCTCGACCCGCTGTGCGG
>JBATDL010000575.1:0-3352 GCA_049663445.1 Candidatus Competibacter sp. | reverse complement strand
CAGCACAAGGTGGCCGCCAATCTGTTGATGATCATGATGATCCTGGCGGGGGCATGGGCGCTGGCCAAGCTCAATACCCAGTTCTTCCCCAACTTCGCCCTAGACGTGGTCACGGTGCGGGTGGTGTGGACCGGAGCCGCCGCCGAGGATGTCGAGGAATCCGTCACCAACCCGCTGGAACGGGAACTGCGTTACCTGAACGGGTTGAAGAAACTCACCTCGACCTCGTCCAACGGCATTGCTTCGCTGAGCCTGGAATTCGAGGAAGGCAGCGACATCGGCCAGGCGCTGGACGATGTCAAGCAGGCGGTCGATCAGGTACGCAATCTGCCGGCCACCGCCGAAAAGCCCGAGATCACCCGCGTCATCCGCTACGACTCGATCGCCCGGGTGGTCATCTCCGGTCCCGGCGACCGCGCCGAACTGCGCCATCTGGCCCGGCGCTTCGAACACGAACTGCTGGCGCGGGGCATCGCCAAGGTCAACATCACCGGCCTGCCCGAAGAGGAAATCGCGATCCAGATTCCGACCGCCGCGCTGCAAGAACTGGGTTTGTCGTTGCCTCGGGTGGCGGAGCGACTGGGAGAACTGAGCCGCGATCTGCCGGCGGGCACGGTCGGCCGCAACGATGTGGCCCGCCAGCTACGCAGTCTGGATCAGCGCCGCGACGAAGCGACTTTTGCCACGCTGCCGCTGAAAACCAGCCGCGATGGCGCCCTGGTCACGCTGGGCGATGTCGCCGTCATCGAACGCCGTCCCCAGGATGGCGAAGTACGATTGAGCTTCCATGGCCGCCCGGCAGTGGAGCTGCAGTTGCAGCGCACCGAGACCGCCGATTCGCTTAAGGCCGCCCGGATTCTGGAAGACTGGGCGACGGCAACCCGGCCACAACTGCCGGCGGGGGTGGAATTGACCGTCTTCGACGAGTCCTGGCGATTGATCAAGGACCGCATTTTCCTGTTGGTCAAAAACGGGGGCAGCGGTCTGGTGCTGGTGGTGGCCATTCTGTTTTTGTTCCTCAATGGACGGGTCGCCGGGTGGGTGGCGTTGGGCATCCCGGTGTCGTTCATGGCCACGCTGGGCGTGCTCTACGCCATCGGTGGCAGCATCAACATGATCAGCCTGTTCGCCCTGATCATGGCGCTGGGCATCATCGTCGACGATGCCATCGTGGTTGGCGAGGACGCGCTGACCCACTATCAGACCGGCGAACGTTCGCTGGAAGCGGCCGAAGGCGGCGCTCGCCGCATGTTGGCGCCGGTGATGGCCTCCTCGCTAACCACCATCGCCGCGTTTCTGCCGTTGATGCTAGTCGGCGGTCCCATTGGCAACATTCTTCGCGACATCCCGCTGGTCATCGTCTGCGTCATCCTGGCCTCGCTGGTGGAGAGCTTTTTCGTGCTGCCGGGGCATCTGCGCCATACCTTCCACCGCCTGCACCACGCCAAGCCGAGCCCGCTACGCCGGCGGTTGGACGCCGGTTTCAACCACTTCCGCGACCGGCTGTTTCGGCCGCTGGCCACACTGGCCGTGGATTATCGCTGGACCACGCTGGCGGGGGCCGCCGCCATTCTGATTCTCGCCACAGGCTTGCTGGCAGGTGGGCGGCTGGGTTTCAACTTCTTCCCGACGCCCGAGGGCGCGACCATCAACGCCAATGCCAGCTTTGTCGCCGGCACCCCACCACAGCGGGTGCGGGCCTTCATGGATCAGGTCAACGCGGCGTTGTGGGAGACCGAACGGGAATTGGGCGGGAACCTGGTGGTGGCGGCCCAGACCCGCTACGGCCAAGGTCAATTGGCCAGCGCCGGCAGCTTGCAGGGCGATCAACACGCCTCCATGCTGGTGGAGCTGACCCAGCCCGATACCCGCAAGGTGCGAGTCGGCGAATTCCTCAAGGACTGGCGCGACAAGGTGCGACTGCCGGCCGGTATCGAGACCTTTACCCTGTTCTCCCGCACCGCCGGTCCACCCGGCCGCGACGTGGATATCCGCCTGACCGGAGAAAACGTCGATCAACTCAAAGCCGCCGCCAACGAACTGACCCAGTCGCTACTCACCATTCGGGGCGTCTCCGCCATCGAGGACGACATGCCCTATGGCAAGGAGCAATTTATCTACCGGTTGACACCGGTGGCCGAGGCGCTGGGCTTGACGGTGGACGCCATCGGCCGCCAGTTGCGGGCGGCGTTCGACGGGCAGTTGGTGCAGATCTTCCAGGACGGCGACGACGAGGTGGAAGTGCGGGTGATACTGCCCGACATTGAACGCGACTACCTCATTGGCCTGGATCAATTCAATGTGCTGCTACCTAGTGGCGAACTGGCGCCTCTGAACAACATGGTGGAACTGCGCGCGCGGCGCGGTTTCGAGGCGGTGCGCCATGCACAGGGCAAGCTGGCGGTGCAGGTTTCCGCTGACGTGGACACCACAGTGGTCAAACCGGGGGCAGTGATCGCCGCCTTGGAACAAGGCGTGCTCCAAGAGTTGCGGAAGCGCTACGGTATTGATTACTCGCTGGAGGGCCGCAGCGCCGACCAGCAGGAGACGCTGGCCGACATGCGGCGTGGCGCACTGTTCGCCCTGGCTTTCATCTATCTGATCCTGGCCTGGGTGTTCGCCTCCTACGGCTGGCCGTTGGTGGTGATGACCGCCATTCCCTTCGGCATCGTCGGCGCCATCGTTGGCCACTGGGTCATGGGCATCGATCTGACCATTCTGTCGCTGTTTGGCCTGTTCGGGCTATCCGGCATCGTGGTCAACGATTCCATCATTCTAGTGACGTTTTACCAACACCTGCGCGCCAGCGGCATGGCAGTGCGCGAGGCGTTGGTCGAGGCCGCCTGCCAGCGCTTGCGGGCGGTGTTGCTGACTTCGTTGACGACCATCGCCGGCCTGACTCCGCTGCTGTTCGAGAAGTCGTTGCAAGCCCAGTTTTTGATCCCGATGGCGACCTCTATTTCCTTCGGGTTGGCCTTTTCGACCGTATTGGTGTTGTTTTTCGTCCCGGCCCTGCTGTCGGTGCACGAGAGCGTCGCGCATCGCTGGGACAGCGTGTCCGACCAAGTCTCGGCAACGTCGGCCGCTGGCGGGCGGGATTGAGGCATTTCGGCGTTATCCACATCTGAAGTACTGCCTCCTATTCATCGTTGAGCACGACGCAGTTGTAAGCTTGGGGAGGGCTTGGGCCACCGCGCAAACCCACCTTCAGCGCTGGACTGCGCAGGTCAACGACTTTAGGCATGAACCCCACACCACTATATCTTGTGGCCTCCACGGGAAATCTCATTGAGCCAAATCTGATTAAGCAACTGGCTCGTTTAAGTTGCGAAAATAAAGTCGAGCCGTTGTC
>JBATDL010000574.1:0-2480 GCA_049663445.1 Candidatus Competibacter sp. | reverse complement strand
GTCTTGATCAGTTGCAGGGCCGGGCGGATGGTGTTGGCGGTGGTGTGCACCGCGCCGGACACCAAGCCATCCACTTCGCCCAGTTGCAGCATCATGGTGCCCAGCACGACCGGGTCGTGCAGCTGTTCCTCGGCTAGTCCGGGGCTCAGCTCCTTGTCGCGGCGCAGATCCACCATCGCGTCGAGATAGCGCGGATCGACTTGGGTGGGATCGAGGATTTCGATACCCGGGGGGATGGTCATGCCGCGGCGGGCCGACAGCCGATGCATGCGACCGGCGTCGCCCATCAGCACGCAGCGGGCGATGTTGCGCTGGTGGCAGATGATCGCCGCCTCGATGGTGCGTGGTTCGTTGCCTTCGGGCAGGATGACGCGTTTGTTGGCTCGGTGGGCGCGTTCCACCAGCATGTGGCGGAAGGCCGGCGGGCTGAGCCGCCGTTCCTCGATCCGCGCCAGCAGTGGCTCGTGCCATTCCAGGGTGATATGCGAGGCGACCGTCTCCACCGCCCGCTGCATTCGGTCGTGGTCGTCGAGCGGGATTTCCAGGTTGATGTAGGGCAGGTACAGCACCGATTGCATGGTGCTGTAGGGGATGGTCAGCACCGGCAGGCCGGCGTCGAGCGCTGGGCCGCACAGCGTCCATACTCGCGGGTCGGGTTTGATGCCGCCAGTGAGTAGCACGGCCGCGACGTGGGTGCCGCTGATCGCCGCCATGCAGGTGGCCAGCAACAAATCCTCGCGGTCGCCAGGCGTGATGACCATCGCGCCGGCGCGCAACTCCTGGCAACTGTTGGCCAGGGTGCGGGCGCCCAGCGCGACATGGGTGACGCGGCGGTCCAACTGGCCTTCGTTGAGGACTTGCGCGCCGATCATGTGCATGATGTCCCGCACGCGCGGCGCGATCAGGTCGCGTTGCCAGGGGATGCAGCCCAGCAGCTTGAAGGTCTCCGGCCAGCGCCGGGCGCACTCGGCTTGAAGCTCGGCCTCGTGGCCCTGGTCGGGGATGTCCTCGGCGCGGCTGAAATCGAAGCGGATATGACCGGTGGGGTCCACCGGCGCATCCAGCAGGTTGACGATGCAGCCGATCATCCGCTCGTGGTGGATGCCGCCGTAGGCTTGAGCCACCACTTCCACCAGATCGGCTACTTGGCGCGGGTTGTCGCGGCCGGGGGCGGCAACGATGATGATCCGGGCATCCAGGCTTTGCGCCATCCTGGCGTTCAGATGCGTGCTGTAGGACCGTTCCTCGGTATCCACCAGGCCTTCGACGATCACCACGCTGGCTTTCTGGGCCGCGCGCTCGTAGCGGGCGATGACCTCCTCCAGCAGGATGTTTTCCCGATCATGGCCGAGCAGGTTTTCCGCTTCGGCGGCCGGAATCGGTTCGGGCGGGTTCAGGCTGGTGACGGCGCGCGCCAGCCGGGTCGAACGCTCTGGCCCGGTATCGGTGGCGTGCGGCTGGCTGATGGGCTTGCAGAAACCGACCGGAATACCCTTGCGGTCGAGTGCATGCACCAGACCCAGGGCGACGGTGGTTAGTCCGACCCGTTGTTCGGTGGGGACGACAAGAATTGCGATGGCCATAACCGTTCCCTCGTGGGCGTAGCGATGTTGCGATGCAGCATAGCATATATCGGTTTGGCCGTGAGTGTTTGGCGCGGTTTGAAGAAAGCAAGGATCGAAGCGTGGGCACGGTCGGACCCATGAGCCGCGAGAGGCGGGGATCAGTGGGTTTCCTGGTCCAGCCGGGTGGCTAGTTCGCGCAGTTCTGGGGCGATTTCGACCGGGTAGGGCGGTTCGCCTTGGCCGATGCGCAGGGCAGGCGATAGCGCTGCCAGTTGCACGCGTACCCGATCACGAATGGCGTCCAACGGTTCCGGCGGTACCAGCCGGCGGCCGTTTTCCATGACCTTGACCAGCAGGGGCTCACCTGGTCGTGGAGCGTTTTCCAAGCCGAGGCAGTCGCCGGCCAACTCGCCACTAGCCGTGAATTGCCGGTATATCTGTTTGCGGCCGGGCCAAGTGGCCTTGCCTTCGGAACGCTTGCGCCGGGGCCGGTCGGCATATTCCTGGAGCTTGTAAACCAGGTCCAAGGTCGGGGCGTCGGTGGATGCATCCAGCCGGGTACCGATGCCGAAGCCGTCGATCGGTGCCTTCGCGGCCAGTAGCTCGCGCAGGCGGTATTCGTCGAGATCACCGCTGGCCAGGATGGTGACTTGCGCCAGGCCACCGGCATCGAGGATGCCTCTGACCCGGCGGGCGTGTTCGGCCAGGTCACCGCTGTCGATGCGCACGCCCCTGATCTTGATGCCGCGCTCGCGCAAATGAGGAGCCAGCGCGACCAGCTTGCCGGCGGCGGCCTCGGTGTCGTAGGTGTCGAGCAGCAGCACCACATTGCCGGGTTGCGCGGCGGCGAAATGTTCAAAGGCGTCCTCCTCCCGGTCGTGGGCCTGAATCAGCGAATGGGCCATGGTGCCGAAC
>JBATDL010000573.1:0-2276 GCA_049663445.1 Candidatus Competibacter sp. | reverse complement strand
GCTCCCGGATGTTGCCGGGCCAGGCATAGCGCAGCAGTTGCCCGCATGCTTGGGGCGAGAGATCGTGAATCGTCTTGCCCATCTTCTTGGCGAACTGGTCCAGAAAATAGCGCGCCAGCAGCGGAATGTCGGTCGGACGCTCGCGCAAGGACGGCAGCCGGATGGGAAACACGTTCAACCGATAATAGAGGTCGGCGCGGAACAGACCGTCCTTGACCATCCGGGCCAGATCGCGATTGGTGGCGGCCACCAGCCGGACGTTGACCTTCAAGGTCTGGGTGCCGCCGACCCGTTCGAATTCCTGATCCTGCAACACCCGCAGCAACTTGGCTTGGGCGCTGGCGGTCAGCTCGCCGACCTCGTCCAGAAACAGCGTCCCGCCATCGGCCAACTCGAAGCGACCCTTGCGCTGAGCGGTGGCACCGGTGAACGCGCCCTTTTCGTGGCCGAACAGCTCGCTTTCCACCAACTCGCCGGGCAGGGCGGCGCAGTTGATGTTGACGAACAATTTATCGCGGCGCGGGCTGAGGTCGTGAATCATTCGAGCGATGACGCTCTTGCCGGTGCCGGTCTCCCCGGTCAGCAGCACGGTGGAGTCGGTGCCGGCCACCGGCTCGGCGTGGGCGAACATCTCCCGCATGGCCGGCGAGTCGCCGACGATGTGACCGGGGGTTTGCCGGGTCTTGATCTCCTCGTGCAGATAGAGGTTTTCCAACTGCAACTGCTTGAGGGTTTCCTCGGAATGCCAGCGCTCGGTCACGTCGCGCAGGATCAGGGTGTAAAAGAGCTGGCCGCCGAGCTCCAGCGGCGACAGCGTGGCTTCCACCAGGAATTCCTCGCCGTCGCCGCGCCGGGCCGTCAAGCCCTCCGGCGCCCACAGTTGCCGGGAATTGACCGTGGCGGGCTGGACCGCCAGGCAATAGCCCTTGAGCAGGTTGCCAAAGCGCTTGGAGAGAAACGGTTCGAACGATTGACCGATGATGTCCGCCGCCTGGCAGCGAAACACTTTCTCGGCGGCCGGATTGAACAGGGTAACGCGCTGTTCGGCGTCGAGGGTGACGATGGCGTCCATGGCGCTGGCGAGCACGCTGGCCAGCCGTTCCTCGCTTTGACGCAATGCCTGTTCGGCCCGCTTGCGCTCCAGTTCCACACGGGCGCGGGCCGCGAAAATCTTCAGCAGCGCCATGCCGCGAAATTCCTTGACCAGGGGCTGATCGTGGAAGATGGCCAAGTGACCCATCATGTCGTTGCCCGATTCGGACACCAAGGGCACGCCGAAGTAGCTCTCGATGCCTAGCGCCACCAGTCCCTGATCCCGGGGAAACATCTCGCAAATTTTAGAGGTGTAGTAGACCGTCTCGCCCCGGATCACGACTTCGCAGGGGCTGCCGTCCAAGTCGAATTCGATGTTGTCGTTGAACCGTCCGTTGAACCAGTACGCCAGGGTCCGCACCCGCCTCTTGCACGGCAGCAGTTCGCACACAAACGCGTAGCACACGTTGAGGGCCTGGGCGAGTTCCCGCACCAGGGCGTAGAAGAAGTCCGTGCCGGTGGCGGTCGCGGTTCCCTCGACGATGGCGCGCAGGGCCTGCTGCATGGCGTCCTGCCCGTCGGGAATATTTAGGTTGGCATCGTTCTCCAGGACAAAGGGCTCACTTAAGGATTGCGCGACTGTTCCATTCATACACACACCCTCACAGGCACTCTCGGACCCTGCTGAATCCAGCAAACTTGGGCACGGCTGCGGGCCGCATCACTGGGCCATACCCCAAAGCGTTTCGAGTCGTTGATCCCGGCCGCAGGAATAGCGATAGAACTTATAGCGCACGGGATTCTTCCGGTAATAGTCCTGGTGGTAATCCTCGGCCGGATAAAAGGTCGATGCCGGTTCGATGGCCACCACCACCGGCTTTTGGAACCGCCCGGATTGTTCCAGCGCCTGCTTGGATTCCTCGGCCAGGCGCTTTTGCTCGTCGTCGTGATAAAAAATCGCCGGACGGTATTGCTGGCCCCGGTCGCAAAACTGGCCCCCGGCATCGAGCAGGTCGATGTTGCGCCAGAAGATGTCCAGCAACTGGGTGTAGCTGATTCGAGCGGGGTCGTAGACGATCTCGACCGCTTCGGCGTGCCCCGTGCCGCCGGCCGAGACCTCTTCGTAGGTCGGGTTCGCCTTGTGGCCGCCGGTGTAACCGGAGGTCACCGAGATCACGCCGGGCAACGGCTCGAACGGGGGTTCCATGCACCAGAAACAGCCGCCGGCGAAGGTGGCCTTGGCG
>JBATDL010000572.1:0-6783 GCA_049663445.1 Candidatus Competibacter sp. | reverse complement strand
AGTTTGAATAGATACCAGTCCTATAGACTTCATTCGGGTTATTAGGATTGACAAACTCTGTATACTCCCTCTCCGAAATCTGACTACTAATTTTATTCAGTTCAGTTTCGAGTTCCTTCTGACGATTCTTACTCTGCTCCTGCTTTTCCTTCTCCGTCTTTACCTTATTTTTGAGTTCCTCAACTTTCCGTTCGAGTTCCTTTTTCTTCTGCTCATTCTTCGCTTTCTTTTTCACTTCGAGTTCTTGCTGGAAGTCGGGATTATCGAGAAGCATAGAGAGCAGAGCGGCTTTCTGGTCAGCAGTCATCGTGGAGAAGTTCAGTTCATTATTCATAGCGTTTACCTCATAAAAGTAGAGTTTAGATTTGGTTTATCGTTGGGCTACCTTTCGGTTTGTTTCTTGCCCTTCGATGGTGAGTATTATAAGATTTCACCTTCCTTGAGCCCACGATGCAAAGTAAACAAAGGTATGCTCTGTTGAAACAATCTGAAGGGCAAAGAAATGAAGAAGCAACCTGGACAGCGACACTTTCCGTATCAGCATCCGACCTTCGGCACTGCCAAGAAACCCAAGCCTGCGTCGAGTTGGGAAAATACGGTTTACTACTGGTGGTGGGCTTACTTGAGGCGGAGTGACGCTTACTTGGAGACTTGTGAGCGGAATGGAGAAGGACCGTGCTCAGCGATCTATCCCGACTTCGGCGATGTTCGCAGTGATGACTTTAAGGCGTGGTGGTCGGAGAACAGTCGGGGTGTCCATCTGTTTGCTGAGCCAAGAGCCGAAGATATGGTGAGGGTATTGGAAAAAGGAGAATTGCCTGAGACTGATGAAAACACCCTGACCATCAGTATTCCGCTCTATTTCCCTAAAGAATTTCTAATAAGAAGCATTGCAGAGTTGCTTGATAAACACCACAAGGGAAAAAGAGGCAAGCAACACGCAAGAGAGAGTCAGGCGAGATACAAGGTAAGGACACAACCGAACATTCCCGCACTCAAGCGAGGACTGATGGTTTATGATTTCAGGAGGGATAATCCAGAGATGACGCTATGGCGTGTTGCTGAGAAAGTGTTAGAACTTACTAAAGACCAGAAACAAAAACTAAAGGATCGTGATCCAAACATTCAAGCAGAAGCAAGGCGGGTATTAGCGGCAACCGTCAATCGCTACTTGAAGAGAGTGCGAGGGACGATAACTGCTACAGAGAACGGGCTGTTTCCTTGATTGACCAAGTATCCTGTTCGGTCAGCTAAATATAACGAAGCCCGCTCTTGAATGGATCAAGAAGCGGGCTTCTAATAACTCACTTACTGTCCTGTATCTTTTCTCGGTCCAGCCTTCGGCTGCCGAAATCGCCCCCGCATAACTAAGGTTATTTTTTTATATCCGAACGCCGGTTCATGAACAGCAACCGCTCGAACAGGTGCACGTCCTGCTCGTTCTTCAGCAGCGCCCCGTACAGCGGCGGGATCAGCTTGTGCTGGTCGCCGCGCAGCGCTTCGGGGGGAATATCCTCGGCCACCAGCAGCTTGATCCAGTCCAGCAGTTCCGAAGTGGACGGCCGCTTCTTCAGACCCGGCACGTCGCGGATTTCGAAAAACGCCTCCAGCGCCTCGGCCAACAGGCGCTTTTTCAAATCCGGGTAATGCACCCGCACGATCCGCTCCATGGTTTCCTTGTCGGGGAAGCGGATGTAGTGGAAGAAGCAGCGGCGCAGGAAAGCGTCCGGCAGTTCCTTCTCATTGTTGCTGGTGATGATGATGATCGGTCGGTGTTGCGCCTTGACCACCTGTCGGGTTTCGTAGACGTAAAACTCCATGCGGTCGAGTTCGAGCAGCAAATCGTTGGGAAACTCGATGTCGGCCTTGTCGATCTCGTCGATCAGTAACACCGGCTGCGTCTCGGCGGTAAACGCTTCCCACAGCTTGCCCTTGACGATGTAGTTGCCGATCTCATGCACCTTTGCATCGCCCAACTGCGAATCGCGCAACCGGGAGACGGCATCGTACTCGTACAACCCCTGCTGGGCCTTGATGGTGGACTTGATATGCCACTGGATAAACGGCCGGTTCAGGGCGTTGGCGACTTCCTCGGCCAGTTGGGTCTTACCGGTACCGGGCTCGCCCTTGACCAGCAACGGCCGCCCCAAGGTAACAGCGGCATTGACCGCCATCATCAGGTCGTCGGTGACGACATAGCGGTCGGTACCGCGAAAACGGGCTTCGGACATGCACGATCTCCTTTGCAGACAGGCGACGACTAGGGCAACTTTGCTTAAGGTTATAAAAAAATTTCTTATTATTCTTTATGTTTGGCTAGCCGCGCCTGCTATTTTTAAATGGCAAGCAGTTAATGATCGATTAGTTTACAGGACTCCGTTCCGGCGCCGCACCCAAACCCTCCGAACCCGCAGCGATCCGGCGCGGCAGCCCTCATCACGGATACTGACCGCCGCCTCCGGCAAGAGTGCGGCAAGCAATTCAACCCTGCCCGATAGAGAGCCAGCGATGAAAGCACACACTATTCTGGAAACCATTGGCAATACCCCGCACGTCCGCATCAACCGGCTGTTCGCCGACCGCAAGGTCGAAGTCTGGATGAAGCTGGAACGGGCCAATCCCGGCGGCAGTATTAAAGATCGCATCGGTCTGGCGATGATCGAGGACGCCGAACGGCGCGGCCTGATCAAAGCCGACACCGTGATCGTCGAACCTACTTCCGGCAACACCGGCATCGCCCTGGCGCTGGTGGCCGCGACCAAGGGTTACCGTCTGATCCTGACCATGCCGGAATCCATGTCGCTGGAGCGGCGGCGCTATCTGGCGGCGTTGGGGGCGGAACTGGTACTGACACCCAAGGAAAAGGGGATGCCGGGCGCGATCGAAAAAGCCCAGGAAATCGTGGACAGCACGCCGGGCGCCTGGATGCCGCAGCAGTTCGAGAACCCCGCCAACGTCGAAATTCACCGCCGCACCACCGCCCAGGAAATCCTCGCCGACTTTTCGGACGGATTGGACTACCTGATCACCGGGGTCGGCACCGGCGGTCACATTACCGGCTGTACCGAAGCGCTCAAGGAATACTTCCCGAATCTGAAGGCATTCGCGGTCGAGCCCAGCGCTTCGCCGGTACTGAGCGGCGGTCAGCGCGGCCCGCACCCGATTCAGGGCATCGGCGCCGGATTCGTGCCGGCGGTGCTGAACATGAGCATCCTGGATGGCGTCATTCAGGTGGCCCACGACGACGCTTTCAAGTTCGCCGTGCGCTGCGCCAAGGAGGAAGGCATTTTCATCGGCATTTCCTCCGGCGCGTCGCTGGCGGCGGTGTCCCAAAAACTGCCGGAAATCCCCGACGGCAGCCGTGTGCTGACCTTCTGCTACGATACCGGCGAGCGCTACCTGTCGGTGGCCGGGCTGTTCGACTGAACAGCGGGAGCGGGCTTGCCGAGCCGCGACCGCGCGGCCAAGTCCGCTTCACCCTTCCCGATCATCTGCCGACCAGCCGCACGCCACTGGCACGCCAGTGATCTCGACGATCAAATGACCGCCCGGCTGCACGAACTAGAGGGGCACTCGGTGCCGCCCCGCGCAAGCCGGTCGCCCTGATCCTGGAAGGCGGCAACCGGCATTGCGCGACCATGCGGCTACCCACCGGCGTTTTATCGCCCGTCGGATGAAAAAGGTACGTGGTGAACAACGGCGGCTCTTGCACGAGGTCTATAAGATTAAGCTGGACCTGAAGCGGTCGAAAGGCGTTACCAACCATCACAACATGACGGATTGATCGGAAGGAATACAAGCATGAGCGCGATAAAACACTGGATACTCGCCGGCGCGGTCGCCGGCGGGATGCTGCTGGCTCCGCTGCACGGCGCGAATGCGGAAGGGCCGTATGGCGGCGGTTATCAGGGCGGCGGCTACCGAGGAAATCCGGGGGGCTACCACGGTGGCCACGGTGGCTACCAGGGAAGTTACCGGGGAGGTTACCAAGGAGGTTATCGGGGAGGCTGTTGGAACTGCGGAGCGGCGGGTGCTGCCATTGTGGGCTTAGCCATCGGCGCGCTGGTCGGTTCCGCCATCGCCGATGCCACGGCTCCGCCGGTAGTGGTCGGTCCCCCGGGACCTCCGCCGGTCGGTGGTTGCGCCGCAGTGGTCGTGGGTGGCGTCTCGTACTATAACTGCGATGACTACGGTGATAACTACGGCTACGGCTATAACCCCCGACCCAACTACTACTGGAACGGTTACGGGGTGCGCGACGACGGCTGGCAGGCAAAGTAACCGCGTCCGGGCTGAGCCCACCACGGTGGCCCGCCCTTCGGTTCCCCGGCACGTTGGCCGAATGCAGTCATGATAAAAGGCTTACCTAGCTTTCGTGGGCAAGCCTTTTTGCTTTGGACCAAACCCCATCGGTCCCGCCGAATTCGGATACAAAACCGATACAAAGGGAAACACGGGTACGACGAGGATGACAAAAAGGCGAATCAGGCCGACGGCATCTCGCGGATGTGCTGGTTCAGACGGCTCTTGTGGCGGGCGGCCTTGTTGGCATGGATCAAGCCCTTGCGTGCCATGCGGTCGAGCACCGGCACGGCCGTCCGATATTCCGACTCGGCTTTTGCCTTGTCGCCAACCTGAATGGCTTTGATGACGCGCTTGACATAGGTGCGCAGCATGGAGCGCATGCTGGCGTTATGCTGGCGGTGATTTTCCGCCTGACGGACGCGTTTCTTCGCTTGAGCGGTATTAGCCAACTTAAATACTCCTTAAAACTCAAAAAGATAAACTTAGCCACGGATGCGGCGCCAAAAAGGATTAAGAATATTGACAGTTTTCGCCGTACTGTCAATCCCCAAGCGTGTCGCGTCGCTGACAGTTCGAAGCAATCCCGCTATCATCCGCGCCTTCCGAACCGTCCAGCGCAGGACTGCACCCTCCATGAGCAAGGCCCTTCTTAAATCGACCGGCGTGGTCAGCGCCATGACCTCGCTGTCCCGCGTTACCGGCTTCGTCCGAGACATGATCTACGCCCAACTGTTCGGCGCCGGAGCCGGTACCGATGCCTTCTTCGTGGCATTTCGCATCCCCAACTTCCTGCGCCGGCTGTTTGCCGAAGGCGCATTCTCACAAGCCTTCGTGCCGGTATTCTCGGAATACCAGACCCAGCGTTCCCCGGCGGAAATGCAGGAACTGGTGAATCAGGTGGCCGGCACCCTGGGCGCAATTCTGTTCGCCATCACCGCCGTCGGCGTGCTGGCCGCGCCGCTGCTGATCCTGCTGTTTGCGCCGGGCTTCACCGTCGATGCCGACAAATACCAATTGACGGTGGAGATGCTGCGCATCACCTTTCCCTACCTGCTGTTTATCTCGCTGACCGCCCTGGCCGGCGGGGTGCTGAACAGTTGCGGCAAGTTCGCCATTCCGGCCGTCACCCCGGTGCTGCTCAATCTGACCATGATCGCCGCCGCTCTGTGGCTCGCGCCCCGGATGGAACGGCCGGTGATGGGGCTGGCCTGGGGCGTGTTCATCGCCGGCATCGTGCAGCTGGGCTTTCAAGTGCCTTTCCTGCTGCGGCTGAAACTGCTGCCGCGCCCGCGCTGGGGCTGGGCGTCACAGGGCGTGCAACAAGTGCTGAAGTTGATGCTGCCAGCGCTGTTCGGCTCCTCGGTGGCGCAGGTCAACCTGCTGATCGATACCCTGATCGCTTCGTTTCTGGTTTCCGGCAGCGTCAGTTGGTTGTACTACTCCGACCGGCTGGTGGAGTTTCCGCTCGGCATTTTCGGTGTGGCGCTGGGCACGGTGATTCTGCCCAAACTGTCCCGCCAGCACGCCGGGGCCGAAACCGACGGCTTTTCCCAAACGCTGGATTGGGCGCTGCGTTGGGCCTTGCTGATCGGCGTTCCGGCCACGGTGGCACTGGTCATCCTGGCCGGCCCCATTCTGTCGTCGCTGTTCCAGTACGGCGAGTTCGATGCCCGCGACGTGGCCATGTCGGCCCGCAGCCTGATGGCGTTCGCGCTGGGTTTGGTGGCGTTCATGCTGATCAAGGTGCTGGCGCCCGGCTTCTATGCCCGCCAGGATACTCGCAGCCCGGTCAAATACGGCGTCATCGCCATGGTCGCTAACACCGCGATGGTGCTGATTCTGGTCTGGCCGCTGGCTCATGCCGGGTTGGCGCTGGCCACCTCGCTGGCCGCTTTTCTTAACGCCAGTCTGCTGTTTATCAACCTGCGACGGCGCGACATCTACCAACCACGCGCCGGCTGGGCGACATTCCTGGCGCAACTGGGCGCGGCCAACCTGGCCATGGGGCTGGTGCTGGGGTTCGGAGTGGGTTCTCTGGAGCAGTGGTTGCACACCAGCGCCGGAGCACGATTGTGGCATCTGAGCTGGCTGGTCGTGGCTGGCGGGGGGACGTATCTGCTGGCGGTGCTGGCGGTGGGCATCAAGCCACGGCATCTGCTGATGGGACACAGGTAAACGCGCGATAACCGGGCGCTGATTCCGACAAAATCGCTCGGGATTCGGTTATATTTTGGTCGTACTCCCGCACTTCGAGGACGACCGATGCGCATCCTGCTCGTCAAACCCCAAGCTCACCTGAAAACCGTGCTCGGCCTCCAGCGCTTTCAGTGTCTGGAACCCCTGGAATTCGGTTATCTGGCTGCCGCGATTCCCGGGCGCCACGAGCTGCGGGTGTTCGACCTGCGACTGTACCGCCTTGCCGACGCCACTTTCGAACGCGCGCTGGCCCGTTTTCGACCCGACCTGGTCGGCTTCACC
>JBATDL010000571.1:0-7660 GCA_049663445.1 Candidatus Competibacter sp. | reverse complement strand
GCATTGGGCGGCAGACGGCCCGGCCCAGGCGCTAGTGGCGTTTTACGAACAGGTTCGGGCGGGCCGGGGCTCGGTCTGACAGTGGGTTGGGTCCGAACGTGCCCGCCGCTTGCGATACGGGGCGTCGCCGGCGGGCGGGTTCAGCCGTGCAGCAAGCTGTAAAGCGCTTCGAATTCGCGGCTGAGCTTGTGCTTGGGATCGAGATGGATCATCGGCCGGGCCTGCGCGTGCGATTCGCGGATCTTGATCGAGGCGGACAGAAACGCTTCCAGCACCGGCAACCCCTCGCTGCGCAGTTCCTCGACCAGGCGCACCGGCAAATTGGCGCGGGCCTGATAGTGGTTGACCACGATGCCTTCCACCCGCAGCGCGCGATTGTGGTCGGCCTGAATTTCGCGGACGCTGTCCATCAGGGTATAGAGGGCACGGCGGGAAAAGTCGTCGCAATCGAAGGGGATCAGGCAGGTGTCGGCGGCGATCAGCGCCGAGCGGGTATAGAAGTTCAGTGCCGGCGGGGTGTCGATGAAAATGTCGTCGAATTCCTTGAGGGTGTCCAGCGCCTCGCGCAGCTTGTACATCTTGTAGCGGGATTCCAGCTTGAGTTGCAGTTCCTCCAGCCGAGGGTCGGACGGTAACACGCTCAGGTTGGGGAAAGGCGTTGGTGCGACGTAGGCGTCCGGCTTGTCGGGAAAAAGCTTGTAGGCCAGGATGTCGTCGAAGAAGTGCGCGATGGTTTTCTTCTGCTCATCCAGGGCGTTGCCCAGCAGGTAGCGGGAGGCATTGGCTTGCGGGTCCAAGTCTACCAGCAGGGTCCGCCGCCCGCGCGCGGCGCCGATGGCAGCCAGATTGCACGCGATGGTGGATTTACCCACTCCCCCTTTCTGATTGAAAACAACTCGGCGCATGGCGGTTTCCGTGGTTTTAATGTGGTTTCAGGCAAGTGTAGTCAAGCCGTGCGGAGGCGTCGAGAGGATGGAGCGGTCGGATCGGTTTTCGGTGATCGCCGCGACGGTCGCCAGGCTAAATTTTTCCCGGAGAGATCGAATACGGTATTTGTGCGGCGCAACAATTATTGCTATAGTGGAATTGCCCGATGTCAAGGGGTTTCGCCAAGCAGAAATAATCATGAATATCGTAGATGACCCGACGCTTGCGCTTCTCACTCGTTTTGTGGGGGACACTCACGACCTGGAGCTGTCCGACGCGGAATTTCTGCTGCAACAGGTTGCGGCCATCGAACGCTATATCCGGCCATTTCCCGCCGCAGAGCGGCAGGCACGGGCGTTGGAATGGATAGAAGCCTACGCCTTGCAGTATCGCCGCCAGTGGCGGCGACAGGCCGTGATCGATGCTCTGGCCCAGATGCGATGTGTCGATTGCCCGCTGACGGGGGGTGATGAGTCGTCGCCGTGCGCCGTTCATGCCCGCTGGTTGAATCTGTTGCAGCGCTACGCCGACGAGGAGCTTTCCTCGCACGACTATGTGGAATCGGTGCTGAATCTGCTTCGCGCCTACAAGCATCAATTGAGAGTGAGCGAAATCCGTCGGCGGTCGCGGCGAGTGGCCCCGGCGCTTGATCCCCGCTGCCAGGCAGCCCTCCGTGAGGCGTAGCCTTTGGGTGCTTTGGCGGGTTCTTGGGGTTTCGCTAGTGCTGGCCGCCTGCCAGACGTTGGACTATGAGGGCCAGGCTCCGGCCTATCGCATTCCGGCCGGAACCGTGCTCGACCTGCACCGGGATCTGGTCGTTCCGCCGGGTCAGGCGGGGGTCAACATCCAGGGCACGGCCATCGGCGACCGGTATCGCTACGACGCCGTCTGCCGGCTGGAGGTGCTGACCGTTAACGATTCGCCGCGCCCCGTGCGGGCGGATCGTTTTACCGTGGAACGGGTCGGCCGCGAGTGGGAAATCTTTTCCAGCCGGGTTTCTGGTCTGCGTTACGTCGGCTTGTTCGAGCGGGAAGGTCCTCATCTGCTGCTGTTCACTACTTACCTGTACCTGCGTTCCGAACGGCAGCCGGATGTGTTCCGGCTGGCCTGCGGGCATTTGCAGAACAGCGATCAGAACCCGAGCCACCTGACCGTAGCGGAAATCCGCGCCACGCTGGCGCCGGTCATGACCCTGGATTAGCGAGCGTAGCGGGCGTTCGCGCCGCGCTACAGCAGAAACACCGTCGCCAGCCCCAGAAAGATGAAAAAACCCATGCCGTCGGTGATGAAGGTCAGCAGCACACTCGACCCCAGCACCGGATCGCGTCCCAGCCGATGCAGGATCAAGGGAATGGCGACACCCACCAGCGCCGCCAGCAGCAGGTTCAGCAGCATGGCCGCCGCCATCACCAGCCCCAGCGGCAGGTTCCAGTACAGCAGATAGGCGAACAGCCCCACCGTTGCCCCCCACACCGTGCCGTTCAGCAAACCGACGCCGATCTCCTTGAAGACCAGATGCCAGGTGTTCTCCGGGGTGATTTCGCCCAGCGCCAGGCCACGCACCACCAGCGCGGTGGTCTGATTACCGGAGTTGCCGCCGATGCCGGCCACGATCGGCAAAAGCGTGGCCAGCGCCACGATCTGGGTGATGGTGGCCTCAAACAGGCCGATAGCCCGCGAGGCGATGAAGGCCGTGCAGAGGTTGACCGACAGCCACAGCCAACGGTTGCGGGCGCTGTCCCAGATCGGTGCGAACAGGTCTTCGTCACCGCGCAGGCCGGCCATGTTCAGCACGTCTTCCTCCGACTCCTCGCGGATGTAATCAATGACCTCGTCCACCGTCAGCCGGCCGACCAGCTTGCCGCGTTCGTTGACCACCGGCGCCGACACCAGGTCGTAGCGTTCGAAGGCCCGAGCCGCATCGTCGGCGTCGTCGTTGCAGTTGAACACCACCGGCTCGGCCAGCATCAGCTCGACGATCTGTTTTTGCGGATCGTTGAGTAACAAGGCTCGCAGCGGCAGCACCCCCTTGAGCAGGTGGCGGCCGTCGACCACGAACAGGCTGTCGGTGTTGGGTGGTAGATCGTTCCGGCCGCGCAGCAGCAGCAGCACCTGTTCGACCTGCTGGTTTTCGCGCACCGTCAACACATCCTGACTCATCAAGTGGCCGACCGCATCTTCCGGATAGGCCATGGTGGCTTGCAGCCAATCGCGATCGTGGGCGTTCAACGACAGCAGGACTTCGGTCAGGATGTCCTCGGGCACCGCCTCGGCCAGTTCGGTCAAATCGTCGGGGTCGAGCTGACCCAGGAGCCGCGCCAGCGCCGGTCGCTCCAAAGCCTCGATCAGCGAATCCCGCACCGCATCCGAGACTTCCAGCAGCACCTCGCCGCCACGGCTGTCCTCGATCTGCCGCCAGACCAGTAAGCGGTCGTCCAGCGGTAGCGCTTCCAAAATGTAGGCGATGTCCGCCGGATGCAGGCTGCGCAGCTTGAGGTGCAGTTCGACCAGGTGCTGGCGGTGCACCAGCGACTCGATCAGGTTGTGGCGGGGGCTGGCGCGGTCGCGGTCCACCAGGGTCTCGACCAGCCGGTGCTTCTCCAGCAGCTTGACGATCTGCCGCAGATGATCCTCCACCTTGTGAGTGGATTTGCGGGAAGCGGCGGTATCGGTCACGGCAGGGTCGCGGGTCCGGGATGGCGGGATGGGGCTCAGCCGGCGACGTGCTCGCGCCCGCCGTAGCGGCGGATCACGTAATCGGTCACGATTTGCTGAAATTCGGCGGCGATATTCTCGCCCTTGAGCGTTACGGTCTTTGCGCCGTCCACGTAGACCGGTGCCACCGGCACTTCGCCGGTGCCCGGCAGGCTGATGCCGATGTGGGCCTGCTTGCTCTCGCCGGGGCCGTTGACCACGCAGCCCATCACCGCCACAGTCAGATCCTCGACACCGGGATAGCGCCCGCGCCAGACCGGCATCTGCTCGCGCAGGTAGCCCTGGATCTGCTGGGCCAAATGCTGGAAATAGTCGCTGCTGGTGCGCCCGCAGCCGGGGCAGGCCACCACCGCCGGGGTGAACGCGCGCAGCCCCATCGCTTGCAGGATTTCCTGGGCGACGATCACTTCCTGGCTGCGGCTGCCGCCCGGTTCGGGGGTGAGCGAGATACGAATAGTGTCGCCGATGCCTTCCTGCAATAGTACCGCCAGCGCGGCGGTGGAGGCGACGATGCCCTTGCTACCCATGCCGGCTTCGGTAAGACCAAGGTGCAGCGGGTAATCGCAGCGCGCTGCCAGCTTGCGGTATACCGCGATTAGATCTTGTACCCCGCTCATTTTGACCGACAGGATAATCCGGTCGTGACCCAAACCGATTTCCTCGGCCCGCGCCGCGCTGTCCAGCGCCGAGAGGATCATCGCCTCGTGCATGACCTCGCTGGCGGGTTGGGGTTTCGGCGAGCGGGCGTTGTCGTCCATCAGCCGCGCCGCCAATTCCTGGTCCAGACTGCCCCAGTTGACCCCGATCCGCACCGGTTTGTCGTGCCGGCAGGCGATTTCGACGATGGTGGCGAACTGCTCGTCTTTTTTCTTGCCACGGCCGACATTGCCGGGGTTGATGCGGTATTTGTCGAGGGTTTCGGCGCAGGCCGGATATTTGCTCAGCAGCCGGTGGCCGTTGAAGTGAAAGTCGCCGATCAGCGGCACGGACACGCCGCGCGCGTCCAGTCGCTCGCGGATGATCGGCACGGCAGCGGCGGCCTCTTCGTTGTTGACGGTGATCCGCACCAGTTCCGAACCGGCTTGCGCCAATTCCGCTATCTGGGCAGCGGTGGCGGCGACGTCGGCGGTATCGGTGTTGGTCATCGACTGCACCACGATGGGCGCGCCGCCACCGACCGTGACGGTGCCGATGCGGACGGTGGCGCGGGAGCGGCGCGGGAGGAGAGAACGAGCCTGAGTCATAGGGTTTACCCGAACGATCTGAACAAAACGGTGTTTGGAGCGACTCCGGCCACGATCCGCTTCAGCGTCTTGGGGTTGACGCCCCGACGAACAAAACGGTGTTTGGAGCGACTCCGGCCGCGATGAGGTTATGGCGGCCAGGGCTGGCGCCCACCGCGACGGCATTTTGCTTAGCGCAAAAAATCGCGGCTGATCTCGCGGAAACGGTCGTCGCCGGCCTGATGCAGCCACTCGAAGACCACCATTTCACGGCTGACCACCCGCACGCCCTCAGCACGCATCCGCTCCAGCGCCAGTTCGACATCGCGCGGCGACCGGGAAGAAACGGCGTCGGCGACCAGATAGACGTCCCTGCCGGCCGCCCGCAAATCCAGCGCGGTCTGCAACACGCAAACGTGGGCTTCTGCCCCGATCACGATGACTTGCTGGCGCCCCATGGAGTCGATGCGCCTCATGCAGTCCCGCTCGGCGGCGCAGGAAAAATGCAGCTTTTCCATGAAGGCCTCCGCCGGCAGCAATTCGCGGATCGCCGCCACCGTGTGGCCCAGCCCCTGCGGATACTGCTCCGAGGCCAACACCGGTACGTTAAGCCGCTGGGCAATCCGGATCAGCCACGCAGCGTTGGCCACGACGCCGTCGGCGTCATGAACCGCCGGCATCAGCCGTTCCTGAAAATCAACCGCCAACAGACAGGAAGTTTCGATCCTCATCAACATTTGCGTTCTCCCACAGAGGTTGGGAATCCGCCGGGGCGGATCGTGTCAATCGGCAATCAGGGTGATCCGCTCCTGGGGATGGGCGCCGTTGACCACCCGAGTCCGCAAACCCTGCCAGGCCGGCGCCAGCAAATCGCTCGGCGCGCGGCTTTGTGGATCGTCCACCGCGAAGGTGAACAGCCGCATCCGCAGCTCCCGTTTCTGGCGGATCAGGCTGCCCACCCAGATCGGCGAGTCTCCCTCGCGCAGGCGGGCGTCGATATCCCAGAAGCGCAGCACCCAGCGGGTATCGGACTGATCATCGTAGCGCACCAGCGCGAGCGCGTCTTCCCGGCCATCGTGAATTTGCGGCAGGACCGGTAGCTCCCGCAGTTCGACCTGCGGGCTGAGCCACAGCAGTATGCCGCGCAAATCCAGGCCGGGCGCCGGCTGCCAGCCCGCCGCCCGCAGCCGCGTTTCCAACTCCTTGCGGTTGCCAGCCCATTGCAGCACCAGGTCCTGTCGGTGATGGCCCCGAAAATCCAGCCGCTGCTGCGGCAGTTCCCGCCAGCCCTCCGTCCACCACTGTTCCCGTGCCAACACGCGCAGCGTTGTTTTGGGCTGGTAGCGTTGCAGGTCGGCGCTGTAGTCGAATCCGACGTGCAGCAGATCGGTGGCCAGCAGGGCGATCACGCTGTAGGCCAGCAGTCCGTGCCATTGGACCGCTGCCTTGGGATGACGGTTGTAGGCGATGCCGAGCACCGTTACCCAAATCAGGCCCAGACATAGACCAGCCAAAGTGTCGGTTAGCCAGTGGACCCCTAAATACAAGCGGGCGAAGGAAATCGGCACGATGAGAAACGCCGCCGCCAGATAAGCGATCCAGCGACGGGTCAATGGGATTTCCCGAGCGATCAGCACGGCCAGGAAGCCGAAGACCAGGGTGCTGAACGTGGCGTGACTGGACGGAAACGAATAGCCTTGCACACCCTGGGCGACTTCGGCGGGACTGGACACCGGCAACAGCCACTTGAACAACAGGTTGGTGGCCATGCCGAAGCACAGCGCCGCCAGCCAGTGCCAGGCTGCGGAGTGGTTGCGCCGCCAGACCAGCCAGCCGAGCACGACCAGGCTCACCGGCAGCGTCACCTGATAGTCGCCCAGTTCAGCGGTGAACACCATCAGGGCATCGGCCCACGGCGTGCGCAGTTCCTGGAAAAAGTGAAACAGGCTTTGGTCAAGGCCGCTCGGCAACTGCCGGCCGGCGGCGCTGAGGCTGAGGCTGACCAGCACCACCCCACCCAGCAGCAGCACGGCCAGCGTTGCCAAACCACGCAGCTCGCCCTGGGCTGGGTCCAGCAGCGAGGCGCTGATCGGCCCGATGAAGCGCCGGTCCCGGCTCCAGGCATGGAAGCGTTGCAACCAGTCGGTGGCGTGGGCCTGGAACAGCCGCGCCGCGTGGGTGACCAGCCAGGCGGTCAACCACAGTAGCGCGGCGACGATCAGGATCAGCACCGCCAGCCGTCCCGCCACCCGCGAGGCGATGTCCAGGGACGCGCCAAATGCCATGCCGGGAATCAGGTAGGCGGGCGCCCACAGCACCGCCGACACTACGTTGGCGATCATGAAATGGCGCCAGGTCATGTCCATCATGCCGGCCACGGTGGGAATGGTGCCGCGCACGGGACCGAAAACACGACCGAGCAGCACACCCTTGCCGCCATGCTTGCGGAAGAACTCCTCGCTGCGGGCGAGCATTTCGGGGTGTTTGGCGAACGGCCAGACCCGGCGGACGCCCTGGTGGAACACTCGGCCCATCCAAAAGCTGACGGCATCGCCGACAATGGCGCCCCAAGTCGACCACCAATAGGCCGACCAGAATTCCAGGTGACCGAGACCGATCAACGCGCCCAGGCCGAACATGACCAGAGCGCCGGGGATGATGATGCCGACGATGGTCAGGGATTCGGCCATCGCGGTAAGGAAAATCACGGTACTCATCCAGCCGGGATGAACGGCGACCCATTCGAACAGGCTGCTGACGAATTCGGACGGCATGGCGGAAGGGTTGGGGGCGGG
>JBATDL010000570.1:0-1589 GCA_049663445.1 Candidatus Competibacter sp. | reverse complement strand
GATAGGGACCGCCCCATGCCAGCACCAGACCGAGCAGGAGACCAAGCCAGAAGCGGGAACGCCGCCAGACCGGCGGGGCCGGTGGCGCGATATTGATGATAACGGGCGGTTGGGTGCTTTCCCGGTGTTCGCCGACCGCGACATTCGGCACGGAAGACAATTCATTCATGGCAGCTCCTTCGAGCGACTCCTCCTCTGCGAAATCAGAGGAGTTCAGACAGGGGTCATGGGGATAAATCCAGAGAATGGAAGGGTGCAAAACGGAATACGAAGGATCGACCCTTCTGGAAATCGCCTTATGCGGACAAGTCAGCACCGGTAATCGGCAAGGATAAGCGGACACGCGACGTCATGGCATCACATCTTCGCTTCTCAGGTGCGACTCCGGCGACTGCGGCCCCGGCCCGCCGAGCGGCTCGCTCACGAACAACGGACACGGCCGGTCGCTGGCCCGCCAGCGGTCGACGAACTCACCCCAATGCAGTTGTTGCTCGCGGTTCGCCTCCAGATAATCCAGCAGGTGTTGCACACTGGCGTTGTGACTCCGTGCGCTGAGCCGGGTGCTGAGATAGGCCCAGCGCAGGTAGAGGACGTAAGTATTGAGCACGTCGCCCTCGCAATAGCGATTGATGGCGGCGTAGTCGCCGGCGGCGGCCTGCTCCGCCACCGCCGCGCCACAACCGTTCCATTTGCCCGGCAGGCCCAAAGCGCGGGCTGCTTCGTCCAAACCCAGTCGCGGCGAAGCGCCGAAGTCGCTCAACGCATCCATCAGGTCGCAGTGCCAGTTGGATTCGTAGCGATAGTCGTAACCGAAACGGGGATCGGTGCGATGCCAGTTGTGGGCGGTCAGCCCATGGATCAACGAACGCTGCTTGAGCACAGCGACATCGAAGCTCCGGCCGTTCCAGGTCACCAGCCGGGGGCGTTGCTTGTCGATCATTTGCCAGAACCCGGCCAGAATCTCCCGCTCGCCGCGTTCGGCGATGCTGGCCGCGCCCAGCTTGCGCACGCTATAGCGTTCGTATTCGCCGTCTCGCTCGATGCGGGCCAGCAGGAACCCCAAAGTCACGATTTCATGCTGGATCGGCTTGGGGAACGATTCAGGATCGCGGTCTTCCGGCAGAATGGCGGTATCGGGGCGGGTTTCGAGATCGATGACAAGCAGGTTGAGTGGATGGGCCATGGGTCGCCTGAAGGAGTCGGGATGGTGGAAAAACGAGGATTTCCGAAAAAGCCTCGTCGCATTCATCTCATGTTAGCGCACTGATTTTTCCAGCCCCATCTCTTTCCAGATCGCCGTGACCGCACCCATGGCATGGCCTTGCAAGGAAACCGATTGGCCGGCGATTTCACGGGGCACTTGCGGATATTGCAGGTTCACCCGGATGAGATGGGCGCGCGAATGCGCGTGCACGATGCGCTCCATCGGCCAACGGATGACACTGGGCGTATTGAAGCCGGCGCCGATTTCCAGGGCCAGCAAATCCCGGTCGTGGCTGTTATCCAACCATTGCTCAAGGCGTTCGGCCTGCTCTCGATAAGGGTCCTCGATAAACCAGTGGCCGCCGCGCACGTTCATGATCACGTCC
>JBATDL010000569.1:0-5408 GCA_049663445.1 Candidatus Competibacter sp. | reverse complement strand
GCCCGCACCCGCGCCGCCGCCTGTTCAACCTGCCGCAGATAGGTGGCCCGGTCGTCTTCCAGCCGTCGCAGCTCGTGCCGGACCGCGACCGTGACCGCCTCGGTCAAGCTGGCCCCCAACTGGCCGGCGAGTTCGCGGACCGCCGCTTCCGTCTCCGGATTCTTGATGTTCAACATGGCAAGAAGTAAAGAATAAGTTGATATTAGTAAAGAATAGGCGTTGAAATTGGGAAACGCAAGGCGCCCCATCCTCCCCAAAGGAACCAGCCCATTCGGGGGCCAGGCGACCCTTCACCAGTTCCGATAAAACGGGTTATCGGAACTGGTGAACCCCGGTTTGTCATGATATTTTACGTATTACGTATGATGTAATAACGACCGCTCTAGCGGTTCCACCGCGTGTGACGTTCTGAATGATTTGACGTGCTTTTTTCAGAGCTATTTGGCGCCTGACCCGCTACGGTTTCTTACCCCAAGTGTGGCGTTGGCGCGCCTCGATGGAGTTGGCGCCCCCCAGCACGCCATATAATTCCAAAAATTTGGCGCTAAATAATTCAGAACTTCACATGCCCACCCCCACTGCATGAAGCCTGGCAGCCGGACTATCCCGTTCCACACTGTCCGCAAGCTCCACCTCACCCTTGAAAAACCCACGGTTTTCGTCGGCATCCCGCCTGCTGCCTTGCCCTAAGCCCGCCGCGAATGGAAGCCGCGTCATATCACGGCAACCGCGAAATAACGCGGTTCCAGGATAGCCCGCCTGCCCAGACCCAATCGTCAATATCAAAATAATTTATTGATTAATATAGATTTAAATAGGATTTGTGAGCTTGGCACGGGGTTTGAAGCCAGTTCAAGCGGGTCGCCCCGCCGGTCGAATCCCTCGAACCCATCCGGGTTCGGCCGGCGAGCGGCACATCCCTGGTTTTGTAAACGTTAACCTGCTCAGCTCTGAAGGAGCCTCTTACCATGAACAACAAAACTCTCGTGAATTCCGCCCTGGCCAGCGTTTTCGCCCTCGGTCTGGTTGCCGTCGCCAATCAGGCCAGCAGTCAGCCGGTACCCGCACAGAAAGGCGCCGAGAAGTGTTACGGCGTTGTCAAGGCCGGCAAGAACGACTGCCAGACCAACGCCCACGCCTGCGCCGGCCAGGCCAGCAAGGACGGACAGGGGGACTCCTGGATCTACGTCCCCAAGGGTACCTGCGAAAAAATCGTCGGCGGCAGCCTGAAGCCGGCGGCCTGAGGCATTCTCGATGAGCGTCAAGCCGGCAGCGTCCAGGCTTGGCCCAGGTTCGATTCCGGTTCGCGCCGGAATCGGCTTGCGGGCCGAGCACTATGACGCGGTACTGGAAACCCGGCCGCCGGTGGGCTGGCTGGAAGTTCACAGCGAAAACTACTTTGGAGCCGGCGGCAGGCCGCTGGATTATCTAGAGCGCATCAGGGCTCACTACCCCCTCAGCCTGCACGGGGTCGGTCTGTCGATCGGCTCGACCGATCCGCTGGACAAGCCGCACTTGGCCAAGCTCAAGCATCTGATCGAGCGGTTTGAACCGGCGTTGGTGTCGGAGCATCTGTCCTGGGGTTCGGTCGGTGGGCGTTATCTGAACGATCTGCTGCCGCTACCCTACACGCGCGAAGCGCTCTATCACCTGGTTGCGCGGGTCTCCCAGGTGCAAGACCTGCTTGGCCGGCAAATCCTGATCGAAAACATCTCCAGCTATCTGCAATACGTGGAATCGTCGATTCCGGAATGGGATTTCTTGGCCGAATTGGTCGAACGCGCCGGTTGCGGGGTGTTGCTGGATGTCAACAACATCTACGTCAGCGCTCGCAATCACGGCTTCGACCCCGGTACTTACCTGCGGGGGATTCCTCGCCACGCCGTCCAGGAAATCCATCTGGCTGGATTTACGGTCAACCGTTTCGAGGATGGCGAGATCCTGATCGACACCCACAATCGGCCCGTCCATCCGGCGGTTTGGACACTTTATCGCCAGGCGGTACAACGCTTTGGCCCGATTCCCACCCTGATCGAATGGGACAGCGATTTGCCCGAATTGGCGGTGCTGGTGGGCGAGGCCCAACACGCGGACGCCATCCTGGAGGAACGCCATGCTCGCGCTGCATGAATTGCAACGGCGCTTCGCCGCGGCGGTGTTGGACAGCGACAGCAGCGGCTTCGAACACCACATTCGCACAGCAGGTTTGTCCGGCGCACGACGCTTGCAGGTCTACCGCAACAATACCCGGCTGGGCCTGACCGGTGCGCTGGAAGCGGTCTACCCGGTGGTGAGCAAGCTGGTGGGCGACGGGTTCTTCTACTACGCCGCCGCCGAATACATCGCCCGTCATCCGTCTCGCTTGGGCGACTTGCACGAGTACGGCGGTTTTTTCCCAGCCTTTCTTCGCGCGTTCGAACCGGCCGCCGAGTTGGTGTATCTGCCCGATGTCGCCCGGTTGGAATGGAGTTATCACCAGGTTTTTCACGCCGCCCGCCACGCGCCGCTGGACCCACGAGCGCTAGCGAACATCCCGGCCGAACGACAAGGGGCACTGCGCTTTCAGTTGCACCCCGCCGCGCGCTTGCTGGAATCGCCCTTCCCCATCCTGCGGATCTGGCGGGGCAACCAGGAAGACGCCGGCGAGGCTTCGCTCATGGATTTGTCCGAGGGTGGCGTCAAGCTGCTGGTGTTCCGGCGCGAGACCCTGGACATCGAATTTCAGCCCCTGCGGGACGGGGAATTCAACCTGCTGCGCGCCTTCGCCGAAGGCTGCGACTTCGCCGGCGCCTGCGAGCGAGCCATGGCCGCGCAACCGGATTTCGACTTACCGGCTCACTTTGGCAGTCACGTCGCGCGTGGTGTCGTGACCGCCTTCGAACTGCCCGATGACCGTTTTTCCAACCCCTGACCGAGGAAATCGCCATGATGACCGCCGACGCATTCGCCAACCCCCCGCCTCAGCGTTCTTGGTGGGCGAAAACCGAGCCTGTGCTGAGCAAGGCCCACACGCTGTTTCACAAAATCGCGGATTGGCTGACCCCGGTCGCCGATTTTCTAGCCCGCTACTGGGTCGCCGCCGCCTTCTTCAGCTCTGGTCTGACCAAGACCGTGAGCGGCAGCTTCACGCTGTTCGGACACAATTTCAGCTATCCGCTGAGTCTGTTGCCGACCGAGACCACCTTCACGCTGTTCGAGTATGAGTACCACGTGCCTTTGCTGCCGTCCGTGTTGGCGGCTTATATGGGTACGGCGACGGAATTGCTGTTACCCGTGTTCCTATTTTTGGGTCTGGGAACGCGTTACGCCGCGCTGGTGCTGTTCGTGTTCAACATCGTGGCGGTCCTGTCCTATCCAGACCTGAACGACGCTGGCCTGGCGCAACATCAGGTGTGGGGTTTGCTGCTGCTGATCACGCTTTGCCACGGTCCCGGCAAGCTGTCCCTGGATCATCTGATCGATCGATGGATCCGTCGTTGACCGACCTTACCCTTCATACCGAGGAGGATTAAGCCACCATGAGCCCTCTGGCCCAGGCCCCCGACGGCGAAGCGGTTGCCGTGGCCGCTCCACCTTGGTTTCCCGATCAAGACGACCTCAATCTGCTCTGGCACATCGGCCTTTTTTCGGCGGACGACGCGCGCGCGCTGCGCAAAGTTTGGCGGATTCTGAAGGGGCAGACCGACGATTATCTGGACCGGCTGCTAGGCATGGTGGCGGCTTACCCGGCTTTGGCCACCGAGCTGGCCGTCTTGCACGGTGGGCGCTGGCAGAGGGAAACCACCGACGATTCCGCCACCTTGCGTCGCTGGTTTCGACAGTGGTTGTTCGAAACCTGTCTGTTTCCACAAGAGCCTCCCTGGCTCCGGCAAGTCGATGCGAACCCATCGGAGCGCCCAGATCCACCGTTGCTCCGATTTCGCTACATCGTTGCCCTGGCTTTTCCGGTGGCGGTGACGGTGCGCCCATTCCTCGCCACCGGCGGCAACGATCATCACGAAATTGAGCGGATGCAGCATGCCCTGCTCAAGGCCATCCTCCTGCAAGCCGTGCTGCTGAGCAAGCTCTATGTCAAGGAAGGGTTGTGGTAGCCCGCCGAAACGAACGAAGCCGACGATCAGGCGGCGCGTTCAGCGCGGGCCGGGAGGATGGAGCAACAACCCCCGGACGATCGGGAAAGGTCGCCGGGGGATCGAGAGCGGCGGCCGTGGTCGGAAAGCTGCGGTCGTTGCGGGCGTGGGAGCGGTTGCGGCCCGCGTTTGGAGAGCTGAGCAACATTTTTAGCCCTGAAAATCACCTATACCTATCGATGAGGTCAATGAAGATGAAAATTTTTCGCATCATGAATGTAGCCTTGGTGTTATTGCTGAGCGCCATGACCGTTCACGCCCAAGGGTTCAATATGAAAAGTTTCCCGAACGGCCTGGGGAAATCGGAGATGATGTACCGGTTTCTCGTACCTGAGGGAGTCACCGTCACCAACCAGAAGGGCGAGGTGATGAAGGGGGGTTCCATCGTGACCGTGCCCGGCTCCAGCATCAAACTGCTGGAACCTGCTTATGCCCAGGAACAGGCCAAGAACAGCGCGTTCATGTCGAGCTTCATGAACGCGTCCCAATACTTCGCCATGCCGGAGGAGAAGGTGCGGGATCATGCGGTGATCGCACTCAAGGTTCCCGAAGGAGTGACCGTCGAGGGCTATGGCAAGACGGTGAAAGGCGAGGCGGAACTGGTGCTGATGGTCGCCAATGCGGGATCGGAAGCCATGCAGGACACCAATCCTCCCGGCTACTGGGACACCGCCGGCTGGGACATGAAGTAGCGGTATGCCAAAAGCCGTACCACACTTCCCTCTCCCTTGAGGGAGAGGGCGAGGCGAAAGGGTTGCCTCTCAGCGGAGTCCATGATCATGCGAATTTTCGATTTCTGGCGGTTAGTTCTGATCGGCGGCTGGTTGTTTCTGGGGGTGTACGCACCCGCCCGCGGGACCGAGCAGCCGGCGGCCGGCGGTGAGCTCGCCAAGGCCACCTTCGCCGGCGGCTGTTTCTGGTGCATGGAACCCCCGTTCAAGCCGTTGCCCGGCGTGGTTTCGGTGACCTCCGGTTACACCGGCGGCCACAAGGCGAACCCGACCTACGAAGAAGTCTCGGCCGGCGGCACGGGGCACGCCGAGGCGGTCGAGATCGTCTACGATCCCGCTCAAATCGGCTATGCGCAATTATTGGATATCTTTTGGCATAACATCGACCCGCTCGATGCCGGGGGCCAGTTTTGCGACCGAGGCCAGCAATACCGTCCGGCGATTTTCTACCACGACGACGAGCAAAAGCGCCTGGCCGAGGAATCCAAGCAGGCGCTGGAACAATCCGGGCGGTTCCAGCAACCGGTGGTGGTAGCCATCGAACCGG
>JBATDL010000568.1:0-1958 GCA_049663445.1 Candidatus Competibacter sp. | reverse complement strand
GTTGGGATCGGCCGGCGTCTGTAGTTCAACCTCCAGATCCTGGGCGGCGAAAAAGCCTTTTTCCTGCGCCACTACCAACGCGGCGTGGTCGGGATTCACGGGCCAGTCGAGCATCACGGTAAGCTTGTTCTTGGCAGCGTCAGGCGGATCCTCGGCCCGGGCGACCGGCACCAGAACGGTCAACCCCAGCAACAACAGCAAGGCGCGGACTGCTTTCGACATCGTCATCAACCCCATCCAGCTATTCATGATTCCAGTATCAAGGGCCGCTACGGCGCGGCCAAACCATTTTTCAATTTGTTTCCAAGGCGGTCAAGGTATGCCGTCGGATTCAAGGGATCTTGCCGTGGCGTGATCGCCATCGCTACCTAATAGTACAAAAAAGGAATAAATATATAGATATTAATTCCTTTTGGATTTATAGGATTTGTTGCTAATTTATCAACAAAATAGTCGGGCATGCGAGCAACCGCTTCCCCATCCTTAGTCGGAACGAACAAGGAAACACGCGATGAATCAGGCACAGGAGCAGGCGAACGCTCATGTTCAGGGAACGGCCGCGCACCCGTGGTTCGATCTAGCGGAAATGAATCGTGAACTGGCCGCCGCACCCGCCGAGCAACGGGTTGCATGGACGCTGGAGCATTTCCCTGGTCGCGTCGTGTTGACTTCCAGCTTTGGTGCCCAGTCGGCTGTTTGCCTGCACATGGCCACTCGCCAGCAGCCCGATATTCCGGTCGTGTTGGTCGATACGGGTTACCTGTTCCCGGAAACTTACCAGTTTATTGATGAACTGTCCGAGCGGTTGTCGTTGAATCTCCAGATCTACCGCGCCGAACTCAGCGCGGCTTGGCAGGAAGCCCGCCATGGCAAGCTGTGGGAGCAGGGCTTGGAAGGGATCGAACGCTATAACACGCTCAACAAGGTCGAGCCGATGCAGCGGGCGCTCAGGGAGCTGGAGGCGGCGGCCTGGATTTCCGGCCTGCGCCGACAGCAGGCCAAGAGCCGCCAGAACCTCGACGTGCTGTTATGGCGCAACGGTCGCTGCAAGGTTCACCCCCTGATCGATTGGACCGACCGCGATGTCTACCGCTACCTGAGCCAGCACAATTTGCCGTATCACCCGTTGTGGCATCAGGGCTATGTCTCCATCGGCGACACCCATACCACCCGGCGCTTGCTGGACGGCATGAGTGAGGAAGAAACCCGCTTCTTCGGCCTCAAGCGCGAGTGTGGCCTGCACGAGCACGTCTGACGGATCGCGCTGTTCCGCGCCGCCTGGAGTGGAGAACGAGACGGCCCGTCGTTCCATCGTCCCATGATTTGCCGCCTGTATCTTGGTGACGGATCAACCGACCTGGATCACCGAACTCGGTAAAGCTTCGCCTTGGCCACCGGTGCCGAATTTTTCCTTGGGCATGGCTTTCGGGCGCTGGCATTTCCATCCGCGTATCGGCGAACATAAGGGCTCGCCGGGCCTGACAGGCACCGGTGATTTGATCACCTTGGGGTGATCGCTTTCCGCCCCGCCTTTGCGCTTGAGACCCGGGATGCTGCTTGACGACACTGACCGCCATGCCCTGCACCGGCAAGGCCGCTTCCTTTTCGCCACCTTCAAGCAACCGCACCGGGTGCTGAGCACCTGCCGGATCAACGGCGGGTTCCGCGAAGACCTGACCCACATCGCCAATCACCAAAGCTGCGAGGCCGTCGCCCATACCGACCGCCATGCCTCGGTGTTTCGCATGGGGCCGGATGCTTACCATGACTTCGCCTGCGCCGAAGCCGATTTGCCCCCCACCACCACGGCGCTGATGACCACCGCCGCCAACATGCAATGCGCGGTGGTGGCGCGTGCCGCCCATGCGGAACTGGCGGTGCATGTCGCCGCTACCGCCGGTGTACTCGGTAACGCCACCCGCGCCGGTGATCCGGCCGATTGGCACGAACGCCCGGAC
>JBATDL010000567.1:0-1603 GCA_049663445.1 Candidatus Competibacter sp. | reverse complement strand
CGGTGTCGGCCCGGTGACATCCGCCACCCTGCTGGCCGCCCTGTCGGAGTTGGGAACCCTCAAACGCCGGCAGATCAGTGCGCGGGTCGGAGTCTGCCCGTTCAACCGCGATTCCGGCCAGAGCCGGGGCCGCCGGATGATCTTCGGTGGCCGAGCCGGGGTGCGGGCGGTGCTGTACATGGCCACCGTCGCGGCCCGCCGCTGCAATCCGGTGATCAAAGCCTTCTACCAGCGCCTGCGTGACGCGGGCAAACCCGCCAAAGTCGCCCTGACCGCCTGCATGCGCAAGTTGTTGACGATCTTGAACGCGATGCTCAAAGCCAAGACCCCATGGCAGCCCCAAGCAGAGTGCAGATCCTGAAGTTTCAACACAGTTGCTCACGACCGAGACCTTGGTCGCACTGGCCCACGCCCACCACCAGGGCATTCCCTACGAAACCGGCGAGGAGCTGCTCGCACGACTGCCGGAGCGGCTGCGCACCCTGGCCGATCGGGTGCTGGGCGGCAAGATGGACGGCGGTGACGTGGCCTACGCCGTGGCGGCGCTGATCGACAGCATCGAGAATGCATCGGGCGATGCCCAGTCAGTGCATCTGCGTCCGCCCGGAGCGAACTGAATGCCCTTCTTCACCGAACCCAAGCACGACGAGAAAACCATCCTGTCCGACTTGCAAGGGGCGTGGCAGGTTCTGCGCGCCGAGGTCGTCGACCATGCCGGCTTTCCGAACTGGGAACGAGTGCTGTTTCATACCGACGAGGCCATGAGTTGGGAAACCGTGCGTCATCTGGAACGGATGGCGCCGCTGCGACTCCTGATCCACAACCTGGCGGTGCAAGGAGACGCGCCGGCGGCGATCCTGGAGGCGATTGCGGAGATCGACGACCTCCTCCAGGAGGTGCGACACGAGTTGAAGCAGGGCCAGCCGTTGTAACGATCCAGCACCCCATCATGCCCTTGCCCGTCTTGTTCCTCCTGTTCGTTTTCAGCCTCACCGGCTGCTCCGATTCCGGCGAGGTCATCCCCCCCGCCCTGGCTGAACTCCACCAGCGGGCCGCCGCCGGCGACGCCAGATCCCAACTGGACCTGGGGCTGCGTTACGTCACCGGAAAAGGCATCCGGCCCGACGAACGCGCCGCCCTGGACTGGATCGGCAAAGCGGCCGATCAGGGGAATGCCGCCGCGCAATTCGAGCTGGGGAGCTATTACACCTTGGATCAACCGCACCGGGATTTCGCGCGGGCGGCCGACTTGCTGCGGCAATCCGCCCTCCAGGGCTTCGCCCCCGCCCAAACCAGCCTGGGGATGCTCCATCTGGCCGGCCAAGGTGTCCCCGAGGATCGGATCGAAGCCTACGCCTGGCTCGGCCTGGCCGCCGAACGGGGGGAGCGAGAGGCGCTGGACTGGCAACCCGGCCTCCAGGCGAAGCTGAGCGATGCCGAGTTGCGGGAGGCGCGGCGGCGGGCCGAACAGTACCGTCAGGGACCACTGTAGCGGCTACCGGCCCTTGGCCGCCTGAATCGCCCGCACCAACTTTTGCGGTTCGTCGGTGCCCAGCCGGAAGCGCTTGCCCGAGCGCAGGGTGATTTCCACCGCCTCCCAGCC
>JBATDL010000566.1:0-2087 GCA_049663445.1 Candidatus Competibacter sp. | reverse complement strand
CGGCGATTCGCCGCGCCGGATTGCCTGGCGGGCCGCGACCCGCACCGATCGCCTGCTGGTCAAGTGTTTTACCGATCAGGCTCGGCCGGAGCTGTGGCTGGATTGGCGGCTGCTGGGAGCGGAGCCGCTTGAGTCGCGCCTGGAGCAGCTCTGTCAGTGGGTGTTGAAGGCGGAGAGCGAAGGGTGTGAGTACGGCTTGTGCCTGCCAAGCCGGGAAATTCCCCCCGCGTCCGGCGAGATCCAGCGCCGCCGCTGTCTGGAAGCCCTGGCGCTGTTCGCCGGCGGCGATGGGTAGAGGGAGGTCGATCATGCGGTGGGTCTGGAAAAACCGGTCAAAGCGGGCCAAGCCGCCGGAAGAGCCGCTGAGCCCGCCGGCGCTGGCTTGGTTATTGGCGGCATTGGTGCTGGCGGCGGCGCCGCATGCCGCCGAACTGCCGATTTGGCTGAGTGTTCTATTCGCTGCGGTGGCCGGTTGGCGCGGCTTCATCGCCCTGCGCGGCCAATCGCTGCCGCCACGTTGGCTGCTACTGCTGTTGGCGCTGCTGGCCAGTGCCGGGGTACTGATCGACTACCGGACCCTGTTCGGTCGGGATGCCGGGGTGGCGTTGATGGTCGCGATGGCTGCTTGCAAGTTATTGGAAACGCGCGTGCCGCGGGATGGTGTGGTGCTGGTGTTCCTGGGTTACCTGCTGGTGATGAGCAATCTGCTCTACAGCCAGGAAATTCCGATGGTGAGCTATCTGTTCGCGGTAGTGCTCGTCATGCTGGCGGCGCAAGCCCTGATTCACCGCCCGCACGCCGGTTTGCGAGGGGTGGCCCCGCTACGGCTGGCCGGTGGGATGGTGCTGCAAGCCATCCCGATCATGCTGGTCCTGTTTGTCCTGTTCCCCCGTATCCCCGGCCCGCTATGGGGCTTGCCCAAGGATGCCTACCAAGGTCGCACCGGTCTATCCGATGAGATGATGCCCGGCACGGTCAGCGAGCTGGTTCGATCCGATGCGGTGGCGTTCAGGGTGCGGTTCGCCGGTGCCACGCCGCCGCCGAACCAGCGCTACTGGCGCGGGCCGGTCTTGTGGCGTTTCGATGGCCGCCGCTGGACCCGCCACGACGAGTTGCCCGCCAACACCCTCACGGCTTTCGTGTCGGAAGGGGCGGCGGTGAATTATTCGGTCATCCTGGAACCGAGCAACCGGCGCTGGCTGTTTGCGCTGGACTTGCCCGCCCGCCTACCGCCGCGCGCCGGCATGACCGCTTCGTTTCAACTGTTGCGCGATCAGCCGGTCAACGAGGTATACCGTTATGAGATGCGGTCTTTTCCGAACTATCGGACTGGTGAACTGACGGCGGCGGAGCGGTTTCGTGGCTTGCAACTGCCGGCGCGCGGCGATCCCCGCGCCCGAGCGCTGGCGGCGCAGTGGGGCGAGCGCATGACCCGCCCCGAAGAGCGGGTCGGCGCGGCGCTGGCCCTGTTTCGGGAACAGGCGTTTTACTACACTCTGACCCCGCCGTTGCTGGGTGCCGACAGCGTGGACGATTTCCTGTTTCGGACCCGTCAGGGTTTTTGCGAGCATTACGCCAGCGCCTTTGTTTTTCTCATGCGGGCGGCCGGAGTGCCGGCGCGGGTGGTAACCGGCTATCAGGGCGGGGAAACCAACGATCTGGGCGGTTATTTCATCGTGCGTCAGTCCGACGCCCACGCCTGGGCCGAGGTCTGGCTGGCGGAGCGCGGTTGGGTGCGGGTTGATCCGACGGCGGCGGTGGCACCCAGCCGGGTGCGGGAAGGGCTATATGCCGCCCTGGCCGATCCGAGGCTGCTGCCGTTTCTGGCGCGGCGGGGCGGCAGGGGTGAGTACGAGTGGTTGCGGCAACTGGCGCTGAGCTGGGATACGCTAAACAACGGTTGGAACGAATGGGTGCTGGCCTACGGCCCCGACCGACAGAAGGAGTTCCTGTCGGGGCTTGGCTTCGGACCGGTGGACTGGGCCGAAATGACGGTGGCGATGACCGTGGCGCTGGGTGGATTCGGCCTGCTGGTCGCCGGCTGGCGCTGGCGCCAGCGTGGCGCCCGCGATCCAGTGGCGCGAGCC
>JBATDL010000565.1:0-1821 GCA_049663445.1 Candidatus Competibacter sp. | reverse complement strand
GGACGGGACGCTGATTCTGAATTGGGGCAAGTTGGACGGCGGCACGGCGCTCACCGCCGGGCCTGCCCGTCAGTGATCATCCGACTGGAAGCGGGCCTCGACTCTCCGTGCGATTCCGGGCCTGACTCGACCAGCACCGCATGGCGGTCCTGAACATGCCAGCCCGTGCGAAAGCAAAAGGCCCGGTGTTGACCCGACAGCCTGTCGGCTGCTGGACACTCTGCCGCGCGTGGAACGACCTCATGGATAAAACGGCACCTGGATCGCTCATCCACGGGAGTGCCTAAAGAGACCTCCCACCGATTCCCACCGTGACCGCAGGCCGGTGCTGTTCAACGCGGGTTCAGGAGCGGCGGAGTAGGGTAGGGTACGGCTATTCGATCGTGGTGTTTGAAGGAGTTGTGTTCATGGAAACCTTGCTGGTGCTTACCGCCGCCCTGGCGATGCTGGTCATTCCCACCCTGCTGGCTCCGGCCGACCACGACCCCGATATCGGGGAGGAAGACGCACCGGAACCGCCAGCCAGAGACTGAGCCTGGCGGCTCCGGCCCGCTTGCTGGGGAATGCCCCGCCGGAACCGTATACAAGCGAATTATGTTTCGGCTTGAAGCTCTTGCGCGTGGTGGTACTTGCACGCCAAGCTTGCGGAAGGCCTGCTGGATGGCCTCCGCCATGGTGTCGCGGGTCCACGCCCAGAGCCTGGGAGTAGTCCTTGGACGCCAAGCGGGTTCTCCTGTGGGGCGGGTGCGATGAGGTCTCGCCGAATAAAATGGGGGTGCCGGTCGTGCGGATCAAACCCTTGAAATTCGCTGGACAGATCCTGCTTCTGTCTTCTGTCCCATCGCTGGCCAGCCGGCGATGGAATCAACCGGAAGGGAGGATTTTACGCCGTATCGTTCTCTGTTTCCCCGGTGATGTCTTCGCCGAACTGGACCGCCCGCAACGCGAGCTGCCGCCACGTGGGGCGCCGGAAGCCCACCTACTTCAGACTCGGACCTCGACCGCCAACCGTCGCCGTGAACCGGCCAGCCACAGAGCCAGTCCGATGACTGCGATGGGATAGGCCGCCGAAAATTGGTAGATCTGCTCCAGAGACAGCCATTCTCGCAGCGGGCCGATCACGAACGAACCCAGTCCCACCCCCACCCTCAGCGCGGCGATGAGCATGGACGACACCCAAGCCACATGCTCGGGGAACCGCTGCGAAGCCAGCGTGATGGTCAGCGGGAAAAAAGCCGAGCAGGCCAAACCCGCCAACGCGAACAACCCCAGACCCAGGACTGGCGTGGACGCGCTCGGTAGTAGCAGAAACGCCGCGATCATCAGCGCCGGCAACGCCAACCAGATCGTCAGCGGCGCGATGCGGACCACCAACACCGCGACCAGCAGGCGACCGACCACCATCGCGCCCCAGAACACCGATAGAGCCAGCGCCGCTACGACCGCCGACAGATCCTTAGCCTCGCGCAGATAAATCACCGCCCAATTGCTAAAGGTTCCTTCGGCGAAGGCGTAGAGCACCGCGATGGCGGCGAACATCCAGAACGCCCCGGAAATCAGCGGTGGATTCGCATCGATACGGCGCTCCTCCATCTCGCCGCCGGCCTCCGACGGCAACCGCACGGTCGCGGCGGCCAGCGCCAGCAACGCGCTCAAACCCAACAGCGACAGCGGGAATCCGATCCACCAGCCGGCTCGACCGAAACCGTCGGCCAGCAACGGTCCCACCATCAAGCCAAGTCCCAACAAGGTGTGCAAGGCGACCACGGCGGCCGGCGCACGTCGGGGAAAGAAGCGGGGCGGGTAGCTGTTCAGCGGGGC
>JBATDL010000564.1:0-1698 GCA_049663445.1 Candidatus Competibacter sp. | reverse complement strand
GTGCAGGTCGGCGAGCCCAGCGAGGAAAAAACCATCCTGATGATGCGCGGGATGGCTTCGACCATGGAGCAGCACCACCGGGTGCAGATTCTCGACGAGGCACTGGAGGCGGCGGTCAAGCTGTCGCATCGCTACATCCCGGCTCGGCAGTTGCCGGACAAGGCGGTCAGCCTGCTGGATACCGCCAGCGCCCGGGTAGCGATCAGTCTGCACGCGGTGCCAGCCGAGGTCGAGGACTGCCGCCGCCGCATCGAAGGGCTGAACACCGAGCTGGAGATCATCGGTCGCGAGACGGCGGTCGGCATCGACACCGCCCAGCGTCAGGCCGATGCCACCGAAAAGTTGCAGGCCGAGCAGCTGCGACTGGGGGAACTGGAGGCCCGTTGGCAGGAAGAAAAAGGCTTGGTGGACCAGATTCTGGAACTGCGCGCCAAGCTACGCGGCGACGGTGGCGCGGTCGATGCGTCCGCCGTGACCGAACCCGACCCGCAACGGCAGACCTGGCTGGCGGAATTGAAGGATCTCCAAACCCGACTGCACGAATTGCAAGGCGAGACTCCGTTGATTCTGCCGAGCGTGGACGCGCAGGCGGTGGCTTCGGTGGTCGCCGACTGGACTGGCATTCCGGTCGGACGCATGGTCAAGAACGAAATTGAAACCGTGCTCAAGCTGGCCGACATCATCAACCGCCGCATCATCGGCCAGCGCCATGCTTTGGACATGATCGCCCGGCGGATTCAGACCTCGCGCGCTGCATTGGACAACCCCAGCAAGCCGATCGGGGTGTTCATGCTGGCCGGCCCGTCCGGGGTGGGCAAGACCGAGACGGCGCTGGCACTGGCCGAGGCACTGTACGGCGGCGAGCAGAACGTCATCACCATCAACATGAGCGAGTTTCAGGAAGCACACACCGTTTCCACGCTCAAGGGCGCGCCGCCGGGCTATGTCGGTTACGGTGAGGGCGGCGTGTTGACCGAGGCGGTGCGTCGCCGGTCCTACAGTGTGGTGCTGCTGGATGAGGTGGAGTAGGCGCATCACGATGTGCATGAAATCTTCTTCCAGGTGTTCGACAAGGGGTGGATGGAAGATGGCGAGGGGCGGCACATTGATTTCAAGAACACACTGATTCTGCTGACCACTAATGTCGGCACCGATTTGATCATGGGCATGTGCAAGGACCCGGACCTGCTGCCCGACCCCGATGGCTTGGCCAAGGCACTGCGGGAACCTTTGCTCAAGGTATTTCCGCCGGCGCTGCTGGGCCGGTTGGTGACGATTCCCTATTACCCGCTCAGCGACGAGATGATCGGCGATATCGTGCGCCTGCAACTGGGACGGATTCAGAAGCGAGTTTTGGAGAACCACAAGGTCCCGTTCGATTACGACGATGAGGTAGTCAAGCTGATCGTCAGTCGTTGCACGGAGCTTGATAGTGGTGGCCGGATGGTGGACGCCATTTTGACCAACACCGTGTTGCCCGCGATCAGTCAGGAATTTTTGAACCGAATGGTGGAAGGCCAGATGGTTTCGCGGGTGCAGATTAAGGTGGTGGATGGAGAATTTGGTTTCGCGTTCGAGTAAGAGAAGTCTTGGGCTGAAATGAACCGGTCCAGAATGAACGGCAAGCATTCACTCTGGGCTAGTTATCGAGTCTATGGGGCTGATCAACATGAAAATCACGAACTGAAAAGCTTGGCT
>JBATDL010000563.1:0-5477 GCA_049663445.1 Candidatus Competibacter sp. | reverse complement strand
TAGCATGGAATTTTATCACACAAACCACTCAGTACGCTATGAGCACTATGGCGTATGGTGGAGGTTTACTTAAGAGAGTATACATTCCACGAGCCACCTACATTATTGCGGCGGTTGGGAATGGGCTCATTAATTTATTGGTTTCAATTGGTTCTCTGGTTATTATTATTCTTTTCCTTGCCCATCCAATCACATCGGCCTGGTTATTTCTACCGGTTAGTATCCTGATCCTGGCTATTTTCTCACTAGGTCTTGCCTTGCTCTTATCGACGGCATCGGTATTTTTCACCGATACTGTCGATATCTATCAGGTATTAGTTCAAGCTTTGTTTTTCCTGACTCCTATCATGTATCCAGCTTCAATTCTTCCCGCCAAATTGAGCCAGTTCCTTGCATTGAATCCCTTTGTCATTTTAATCGAAATTTTTCGAATACCAATCTATACCAATCACTTTCCTGATTTCAATCTTGTTATTAACGCGATATCGCTTGCGTTGATCACCTTGGTCGCAGGCTGGATGCTATTCACCAGCAAGGCTGACCAACTCGCTTATCGTCTATAAGTAATGGAAAATATTGCAATACAACTCGATAACGTCACGGTACGCTTTCGCATTCCTCACGAAAAAATTCCCACTTTGCAGGAATACGCGATTCGCTGGCTAAAAAGACGCAGTGTCAGTTTTACTGACTTCAATGCCTTAAATAATATCAGTTTTTCAATAAAGCAGGGCGAAACAGTTGGCATCGTAGGCGCTAACGGCGCAGGCAAGAGCACCTTATTAAAAGTGATTTCACGAGTCATTCGTCCTACTCAAGGGCGTGTTTTCTTGAGAGGGCGCATCGCGCCATTATTAGAACTGGGCGCGGGTTTTGATTATGAAATGACAGGTCGTGAAAATATTTTTCTGAATGGGGCAGTACTGGGTTTTAGTCGAAAGGATATGGCGACCCGCTTGAACAGAATCGTGGAATTTTCCGGGATCAGCGATTTTATTGATGCCCCCATTCGCACCTACTCTAGTGGCATGGTGGCAAGACTGGGATTCGCAGTGGCGACTGACATTCAGCCTGAAGTTCTCATTATTGATGAAGTGCTATCGGTAGGAGATGCGGAGTTCCAGCAAAAATCATCAGCAAGAATTTCAAAATATCGCAATAATGGTTCAACGATCCTCATCGTATCCCATAATTCAACTTCAATTAAGAAATTATGTGATCGTGTTATTTGGCTTGATCGGGGTTCCATAAAAATGGTGGGGAACGCCAATGATATCGTCGATCAGTACTCCCCACATTCTCTTTCGTGATTCATGGATTCAAATCGTCGAGCCGCATCTTGACAGACCAATACTTGCCCAGTCCACACACCGCTTGTGAACGATAGATCCATCTCTCTAATTGTTCCAGTTTATAATGTAGAACCTCAATGGCTGGAAGCGGCCATTGAATCAGTGCGCCGACAAACCTATCCACATTGGCAATTATGCATCGTTGATGATGGGTCCAGTCATCGAGAGACATTGGATTACTTGCGGTACCTGCATGATGAGCGGATTCAAATTTTATTTCTTAGCGCGAACCATGGTATCGCGGCAGCTTCCAATGCTGCCCTAAGCCTGGCCAAGGGTGAATTTGTCGGATTTCTCGATCATGATGACGAACTGGCCCCTGAAGCTTTACAACAAGTTGTGCGAGTTATTACCGAATCAGAGCCAGATTTAATTTATTCCGATGAGGAGTATATCAAGCCCAACGGTAACTGCTATTCAGCACATTGCAAACCTGACTATTCGCCTGATTTGCTTTTATCAATCAACTATATCTGTCATTTTGCCGTCTATCGGCGTTCGCTGTTGCAACAAATCGGCGGCTTGCGCGAAGGTTATGATGGCGCACAGGATCACGATTTATTATTGCGCTTTCTGGAACGGACGGACAAGGTTTTCCATATCCCCAGGGTTCTGTATCGATGGCGCCGGATTCCGGGTTCCACTGCTGATCGGTTTGCCCACAAGCATTATGCCTGGGAAGCGGGTCGCAAGGCGGTGGCTGAAGCGCTCTATCGTCGGGGTATCGCGGGCAAGGTTGCTTTGGGTAGACATCCTGGTGTTTACCGGGTGCGCCGTGAGATCAGGAATAATCCTAAGGTCAGCATTATTATCCCTTTTCGGGATTTTCCGATAGTGCTTGAACGATGTCTGGATTCCATCCTTAATCGAACAACTTATTCTCATTTTGAAATCATTGGCGTTTCCAATCAAAGTCAGGAACCAGCTACGCTGGCGATGATGGCGGCTTATCAACAACAAGATACTCGCATTCGCTTCCTGCATTATGATCAGCTTTTTAATTTTTCAGCGATCAATAACTTTGCAGCGAAGCAGGCAAAAGGAGAGCATTTGTTACTCTTAAACAATGATACTGAAGTGATTAATTCTGACTGGTTACAGGCGCTATTGGAACATTCGCAGCGGCCTGAAGTCGGTGCGGTTGGCGCTAAGTTATATTATCCGAACAATACTATTCAACATGCTGGAATAATTATTGGTCTTGGCGGCAGCGCTGGACATTCCCACAAGTGTTTTGATCGGAATGACCCCGGCTATTTCAACCGGTTGGAGGCGATTCAGAATATCAGCGCCGTGACTGGGGCTTGTTTGATGGTTAAGAAAACAGTTTACAATGCGTTGGGCGGATTAGATGAGATCAACTTGCCCATTGCCTTTAACGATGTAGATTTTTGCCTGCGCCTGCGTGAGCAGGGTTACCTGAATGTTTTTACGCCATATTGTGAATTGTATCATCATGAATCCCGATCACGGGGTCTTGAAACTACACCCAGCAGGAAGAAAAAATTTCGGCAGGAAAGGGCTTATTTGCGCCAGCGCCACATTGCGATTTTCACCAAGGGCGACCCCTACTACAATCCTAACCTAACATTGAATCGTGAAACCTTTGGCTTGCGTTTGCGGCAACTGCGCCCGATGGGTTTCGCCCTGCGCGATGAATGGCAAGCGCATCATTCGTTGATAGGGGTTTTAGCTGGGTTCAGCCGGGAATTACTGAGACTTCTTTGTGTCCGAAATTAACGATATTCCGATTACATTGGCGGTGCTGGTCGTGAATTTTCGCCGCGCTGCTGATACAATAGAGTGTCTGGATTCTCTGCTGCACATTAAGGAGCCTCGGTTTGATGTTTTTCTGGTGGATAACGGCTCTGGCGAAAAGGATGCGGCGTTATTAAGCGAATATGCAGCGCACTATCCCTATCCAATGACTTTTTTTGCTGATTCACAAAATCGTGGTTTCACTGGCGCCCATAATCGATTATTTGCAGATATTCTCCAAAAAAAATCTTATGAATATCTGCTGTTATTGAATAATGACACCGTTGTTGAACCTGATTTTCTGACGCAAATGCTGACCCAAATTGATCGATCGCAACGGGTTGAAATGGTGGCGGCGCGCATGATGAAATATAATGATCGAAACTGCATCGATAATTTAGGCATCACCTTTTATAAATGTGGACTGGCTTCCAATCGGAAATTGGTTGAAGATCCGCTCCTGGGTCCTTGCGGTGGTTGTGCATTATATACGGCTGATTTATTGCAGCAGGTCTATCAGGTGACCGGCGAATACTTCGATGAGCAATTCTTTTGCTATGCTGAGGATACGGACTTGGCATGGCGGGCGGTGTTGCTGGGCTATCGTGCCGCCTACGCTGAAGATGCTGTCGTATACCATAAGGGTTCCATCGCCAGTGGTGGCCCTAACAGCGATTTTGTGCTGTATCATGGTATCCGTAATTCGCTGTTTGTACTGGTTAAAGATGTGCCTTTTTATTTTTTACTCAAAAATATCGGCTGGATTATATTATTGCACAGTGCTGTTTTATTACGTTACATGGTCAAAAGAAAATTGAAATTAGTGTTGAATCTTTATAGAGAATTTGTGAGTGACATTTCAATGATGCGTAGAAAAAGACAGTTTTTATTTAAAAACAAACTGCCAAAAATTAAAGAAATTAATCAACTTGTGAGCAGAAAATTTTATGATTATCAATACTTGAAATCAGCTCTGATAGAGTTGATTCCAGCACATCTCCGCATTTATTTTTCAGGAGACGTTAAGACTTAAAATGGCTGTAGGACCTTTTAGGTGATTTACGAGAAACCTCGTACCGTTGTGTGAGATAGTGATTACTCTTTCTGAAGCAGCGAGTCGAGCGTCGTGTTCGCACACATGAATTCAACAGATCTGGACGCCGGTCATCGTGACGATCTCAAACTGGCAGCCTCAAAGATGCTGGGGGCGAAGCGGCGGGCGTTTCAAGCGGCGATGGCTGTGAAGTACTGCGCCGGCAACCCCCGGCAAGCGGAGGCGGTGTTTGGCTGGAGCCGGCAAGCGGTCGAGCTAGGGTTGCATGAGCAGCGCACCGGGGTGGTCTGCTTGAGCGCGCAGTCGGCGTTTGCCGGCGACAAGCTGTGGGAAGAGAAACATCCCGAGGCGGCTGCCGTGCTGTGGGAGTTAGCGCAAGCGCATTCGCAACAAGACCCGACGTTTCGCACGCCCCGGTCGTTCACCCGCCTGACTGCGGCGGAAGCCCTCACGCAGTTGCGCGCTCGCGGCGTTGCCGAGGCCGAGCTGCCATCGCCGAGCACGATGGCCGAGATGTTGAACCGCAACGGCTACCGGCTGCGCCCGGTGCTCAAGGCCAAACCCCAAAAAAAGTCCCGGAAACCGATGCCATCTTCGCCAATCTCCAGGCCAAAGACCAAGCCGGTGACGACCGACGCGTCGTGCGAGTGAGTATGGACTGCAAGGCCACGGTCAAGATCGGCGACTACTCGCGGGGTGGTTGCACCCGTGGCGACACCCGAGCCGCCGACCACGACATGGGCTGCCGGGAGAAGTACACCCCGTTCGGTATCGTGAACGAGGATACGGGCGAGCTGCACCTGACCTTCGGCAGCTCCGCCAAGACCAGCGACGTCATCGTCGACAGCCTCCAGGCCTGGTGGGAGCACCAACCCCCCGAGCAGCGTGACCGCGTCGCTCTGCTCCAGATCAAGGCCGACAACGGCCCGGAAAGCAATGGCCGGCGCACCCAATTTCTCAAGCGCAGGGTTGCGTTCGCCGATCACATCGGCAAACCCATTCAGTTGCTGTACTACCCCCCTATCACAGCAAATACAATCCGGTGGAACGGTGCTGGGGGATCCTGGAACGGCATTGGAACGGCGCGCTCCTCGTCGACGCCCAGACCATGCTCAATTGGGCAAAGAGCATGACTTGGAAGGGACTGAATCCGGTCGTCGAGATGAGTCGCCGGGTCTACGAGAAAGGTATCTCCCTGTCCAAAGCGGCCATGCAGGACATCGAGGTTCGGTTGCAGCGAAACCCGCAACTCCCCAAGTGGGATATCCTGATCCAACCTGCATGGCCGGTATGAGATTTTGCGGAAATCGCCT
>JBATDL010000562.1:0-1538 GCA_049663445.1 Candidatus Competibacter sp. | reverse complement strand
AGGTTTCGGAAGGCGGCGAGATCGACGTGGACGACAACAGCGGCAAGATCGTGTCCCGCTTCCTGCCGGAACTGCAACGCGATCTGGGCCTGGCCTACCAGCCCGAGAACTGGAACGAGCCGCGCCTGGCCGCCTGGCTCTGCCGCAACCTGCCGGAACCCTCGCTCACCCACGCCAGCAAACAGGCTTTCGTGGCGGCCTGGCTGAGCAACTTGCTGCGCCGCGAAAATTTCACGCTGGCCCGCGCCAACCTGCAAAAATTCCTGATCCGCAATCTCCTTGAGGCCCGTATCCGTGACTTGCGCAAACAAGCCGTGGGTAAAGCCTTCCAACGGACCCTGTTCGGCGACCATGCCACATCGCGCGTGGCGGTGGGCGACATCAACGATCCGCGTCTGGCTTTCGATTTTCACCCCCAAGCCTATGCGCCCAGCCGCGACTACGACGGCCGCTTCGGCCACTTCGATTTCCGCAAACACTATTACGGGCGGATCGGCGATTTCGATAGCAAGGAGGAATTCGAATGCGCCTGCTGGCTGGATATCCAGGCGCAGAAAGGACGCATCCGGTTCTGGGTGCGTAACCTGGTTCGCCGCGAAGGCAGTTCCTTCTTCCTGCAGAAGGCGGACGGTCGCTTCTATCCCGACTTCCTGTGCCAGTTGCCCGATTCAGGCGAACCGGGCGCAATCCTTGCCGTCGAGTACAAGGGCGCGGACCGCTGGACGACCGCCGAAAACGACCGACTGATCGGCGGGCTTTGGGCCGAACTTTCCGAGGGGCGCTGTCGCTTCGTGATGGTGAAGGAGAAGCGCTGGGACTGGATCGAGGAGCGGCTCCATTGACCACCGCCCTCCTCGTCTCGGTTTTCGTCATCGCCTCCTGCGGGCTGGTGTACGAACTGATCGCCGGCACGCTGGCCAGTTATCTGCTCGGCGACTCGGTGACTCAATTCTCCACCGTCATCGGCACCTACCTGTTCGCCATGGGGATCGGCTCCTGGCTGTCGCGCTACGTGGTCCGGGGCCTGATCGCCCGTTTCATTCAGATCGAACTGGCGGTGGGGCTGCTGGGCGGTTTCTCCGCGCCGGCCCTGTTCCTGATCTTCGCCTGGCTGGGCGCCTTCCAACTGGCGCTGTACGCGCTGGTGCTGCTCATCGGTATTCTCGTCGGGCTGGAAATCCCGCTGATCATGCGGATTCTCAAGCAGCAGTTCGCCTTCAAGGATCTGGTGTCGCAGGTGCTGACGCTGGATTATCTGGGCGCGCTGGCGGTGTCGCTGCTATTCCCGATCCTGCTGGCGCCGCATTTGGGCCTGAACCGCACCAGTTTGCTGTTCGGGCTGCTCAACGTGCTGGTGGCGGCCTGGGCGCTGTGGCTGTTTCGCGAGCAACTGCCGCAACTGCGCTGGCTGCGCGGCCAGTGCGCCGCCGCGATTTTGGCGCTGGCCGTCGGCTTCATCGCCGCCGACCGGATCACCGCGCTGGCCGAGGAACAGCTCTACGCCGACGAAATCGTCTTCGCCCACACCTCGCCCTATC
>JBATDL010000561.1:0-4704 GCA_049663445.1 Candidatus Competibacter sp. | reverse complement strand
CTGGGTGGCGCGGCGGCGGTGGTGCTGGCGCTGGCCGTGCGCGAGCCGGCGCGGGAGACAGCGCCGGTGGTGGTTCCTTTCAGTTGGACCTTGCGCGGTTTGCCGGGGTCGTTCCGGCGCTATCTGGTGGTGCTGGGACTGTTCACGCTCGGTAATTCCTCGAATATGTTCCTGCTGCTGCGCGCCCGCGAACTGGGCTTTCCCGAGTATCAGGTGCCGTTGCTGTGGGCGCTGGTGGCGCTGACTGCCGCTGTGTTTTCGACGCCGCTGTCGGCGCTGTCCGATCGGCTGGGGCGCCCTCGCCTGATCGTCGGAGGCTGGCTGATCTACGCCGGGTTTTACCTGCTGCTCGGTTTTAACAGTCACCCGGTGCTGCTGTGGCCGCTGTTCGGGTTGTACGGCCTGTTCATGGCCGCTACCGAGGGGGCGGAGAAGGCGCTGGTCGCCGATCTGGCGCCGCGCGAGATGCTCGGCACCGCCTACGGCTGGTTCAACATGATCGCCGGGGTCATGCTGTTGCCGGCGTCGATCCTGTTCGGTTGGCTGTGGCAGCAGGTTGGTGCGCCAGTAGCTTTTGGCTTCGGGGCCGGATGCGCGCTACTGGCGGCGCTGCTGTTGCGGGGATGGGTGTTCGCGGGGGAAGCTCAGCGGTCCAGGTAGCGTTGCGACAGTCCGCCGTAGGCATTGATTCGCCGGTCGCGCAGCCAGGACCAGAGCCGCCGCACCGGTTCGGAACGGCTCAAACCCAGTTCCCGCGCCACCGCGCCCAGTTTATCGGTCGCGGAGCCGGGAAGGGAGACGATCATTCCGGCCCCCATGCTGGGTCCCAAACGCCTGGCCCTCCAGTTGCGCAGGCGCCATCCCGAAGGGCGGTATGGGCGCGCTGGTCGCAAAATTTATAACAGGCTTGTTTCAGGTCATTATCCGCCAATCCCAACTTATCCAAGAGCACCGTACCGGTCACCGCCGCCTTTCCAAGCGCCGGGATGGCTTTTTGGATACCCGTGGGGTCGTTGGCTGCCCATCCCGCCGAGAACCATCCGTTGGGAAGCTGGCTGTCACCTTCCGCCCATTGATTCCACCAACCTGAGAAACAGGCTTTTCCGTGGGAGCCTTCCGTACAATATCGACATTGCGAGGCGCATTTTTTGGTTTGGGCGCCACCTAATACGCCTACTTGGCACTGCGATGCCTCGGCATTAGGTGTACTGAGCGCAAAGATGAGGGGAATGGACAGAATGATCCCCAGTATCCACACAGATAGGAACGTCGTATTTCGATGCGTCGGCGTTTCCAATGCCTTCCCGAATGGATGACGACTCAATACCGCAGCCGAACCTGAAGCGATACTCTCGACAGTAATGCTGGATTTTAGAACCGTGCCTGGGTCGATCATTTTCTTCTCCAGTTTGGTGGTGGGGACGTCATGCCCCACTCGTTGCGTTAGCGCCGGACGCAAAGCGCTTGGTACAATCCATCGGCTCAGCGCCTACAGACACCACGGCCGTTACCACGCTCTTGCACGGTTGTCGAAAGTTCGCAGGTAAGCGTGATTTTCGCCTCCGCATAGCCCATCTCGAAGTTTTGCCACCCAATGTATAGGGTGCCAAGATGTTCGATGCAGAGGGTCCAAGTAGTTATGGGATCGCCCATCGTTACAAAAAAGCGAAAGTCGCTATCGGGACCCACGGCGAAGTGACCCGTTGCATCGGTCTGGACTCGATCCGGTGATGCCGAACAGTTTTCGGCGCTTGGTGGGAAACGCCTATGCAGGTAGATCGACGCGCCTTCCACTGGAACGCCATGCCGCGTAACGACGCCTGTAATTGCGGGTACTACCCGATCAAAGTGGGGAATGGGTAAACAGCCACCGAGTAAACAGGCTAGACCGACCAATAGGTATCGAGTCATGGGCGCCTAGTGGGCTTTATAGTTCCGTATAACTCTCCAGCGATTAAGTTATACAGCAGCCCGTTAATCGGAAAGACTCCATTGAGTATAGATGAGGAATCGCTCCCGCAAGATAAATTGCCCGCGTCCAGATGGGCGCTACAACACTTCGATTTTCAGCGCCGGTGGCGCGGACGCTAGTGGATCGCCGCATAAATTCTGACAGGGAGCGCGCCTAGCTCCCACGCTCCAGCGTGGGAGCACGTCCAGACGCTCCAGCGTCGCGATTTTATTGGGATCATTCGGGCCGCTGGAGCGGCTTGTCAACATTCCCACGCTGGAGCGTGGGAACGAGAGCCTCTCAAAACTTGTGCGTCAGCCCACTAGCCCCAAGCCGCTTTCTGTTCACCGCTGACGGTCGAACCTCGATCTTCCCGCCGCTGACGCAATGTTCCCCTTGGCGAAGGGAGAGTGGAGAAATTTCCGTCGGCGGGTTCGCCGCGATTTACTTGAGAGACCTGTATGATTTAATGGACATGATGTGAACCGCGACGTAAGGACCGTTGTACGAAAACAGGAACCGTCGAAATGCCCGCCCTCATCATTCGCCACGTTGAAGCCAGCGACCCGCCGCAATTTCGGGTTGTGCGCCTGAAGGATGGCAAGACCACTTCTCCCGTCGCTATCGTTTCCCCTGCCAGCACGCCGGTCAAGGATTTGCCGAATAGCCATCTGAGCGCCGAATTGCGCTGGTATCTGGAGGAATTTCTCGACTACCCCTTTCCGCCGGTGACGGATCGGGCCGAGCGTGTGCAAGAGGCGCTACGTGGTTGGGGCGAGCAGGCGTTTACCGCCTTGTTCGGTGCGGGGTCGGGACGAGATTTCTACCACGATGCCTATCGCGATGGGCTGGAAAATCTCGATTTACGCATCGCCAGCGACCATCCCGGCGTACTGGCGTGGCCATGGGAGGCGTTGGCCGACCCCCAGCAGGCGGGCGCGCTGGCTCATCATTGCCGGATCGAGCGCCAGTTGGATCGCGGTCACGATCCGCTTGAATTACCCAAAGATTTGCCGCGCGACTGTATCAACATCCTGTTCGTGACCGCCCGGCCTTATCCGAACGACGTGCGCTTTCGCTCCTTGTCGCGGCCGGTGGTGGAGTGGATCGAAAAGCAGGCGTTGCCGGCGCGGGTAACAATTCTGCGTCCGCCCACTTTTCAGCGATTACGTGAACATCTGCGGGAGCGGCCCGCTTATTACCACATCGTCCATTTCGACGGGCACGGCGGTTATGGAATGGCGACAGCGATAGACGGCAATGCCGCGCCGCATCTGTTCAAGGGGCCGCAAGGGCGTTTGATTTTCGAGAACGAGCACGGTCAACCCGATCCCGTAACTGCCGAGAAGCTGGGCGCGTTGTTGCGCGAGTATCGCATTCCGGTAATGGTGCTGAACGCCTGTCGGTCGGCGATGGTGGACGCCGGCGCCGAGGATGCGCTTGCTTCGGTGGCGGCCAGCTTGTTGCGGGCGGGGATTCGCAGCGTGGTGGCGATGGCTTATTCCCTGTACGTGAGCGGCGCGGAGGAGTTCTTGCCCGCGTTTTACCGGCGCGTGTTCGAGACCGGCAACCTGGCGGAAGGGCTGCGGGCCGGGCGGCAGGCGATGCTGGCGAAGGACGGGCGAGTCTGCGCGCGCGGGCGATTCCCGTTGCAGGATTGGCTGGTGCCGGTGGTGTACCAGCAAGACCCGCCGGATTTGAGCTTTGCGCGCGCCGGCGGCGGGGCCGCGATCGAGAAACCGGCGTTGCCGCCGGAAGCACAGGATAACGAGAATCCCTATGGCTTCGTCGGGCGCGATGCGGCCTTGTTGCAACTGGAACGGGCGTTGCGCCGGCCGCCGGCGGGGATTCTGATTCACGGCTTGGCCGGGGTCGGCAAAACCACACTGGCGCGGGGTCTGGTGCAATGGCTACGCGATACCGAAGGCTTGGGCGATGGTTGTTTCTGGTTCACCTTCAACGACATCCGTAGCAGCGAATACGTGTTCAATCGGCTGGTGGAAGCCTTGTTTGGCACCAACGCGATGGCGGCGAGTTGCGAGCAGAAGCAGGCGGCGCTGGTGGAGGTGTTCCGCAAACGGCGCTTCATTCTGGTCTGGGACAATTTCGAGTCGGCGACCGGGGTTCCCGGCACGACGCTGGAGGCCCGCTTGCCGGAACCGGATCGGCAACAGTTGCGGGATTTTTTGGGCAAGCTACGTGGTGGCGCGAGCAAGGTCATCATTACCAGCCGCGGCCCGGAAGCGTGGTTGGGTTCCGACCGCTGTTTTCCACTGAGTCTCGGTGGCTTGCAAGGCGAGGAGCGCTGGGAATTTTGCGCCACGATTTTGCGCGATTTGGGACTGGAGGCCGACCAGCAAGACGACGGATTGAAAAACCTGATGGATGTGCTGGGCGGCCATCCGCTGGCGATGCGGGCGCTGTTGCCCCGTTTGCGGGAGGTGAGCGCCAAGGCGCTGGCGGAACAGCTCAGAGGGCGGATTCCGCTGGAGTCGGGCGACGATTCGCAAACCCGGCTGTTCGCGGCGCTGGAGTTCGTTGAGGAAGCCCTACCGACGGAATTGCGGCCGCTGTTGCTGCCGCTGGGCCTGCACGAGCGATTTGTGGATGCGGATTACTTGGAAATGATGGCGCAAGGAGCGGACAGTCGCTTTAGCCGGACGGACATCGAACGTTTGCTGGCAATGCTGGCGGTGAGCGGGTTGCTGCGTCCGCTGGGTCAGGATATTCACGAAATGCACCCGGCCTTGACC
>JBATDL010000560.1:0-3591 GCA_049663445.1 Candidatus Competibacter sp. | reverse complement strand
CCGGTTTTTTTCTCCCGCGCCGATACGTTCATGATGCCGTTCAGATCGAGGGAGAACTGGATGACGATGGGGTTGCCGGCTGGCACCTTGCTCAGATTCTCCACGAAGAACTGGCCGAGTTCGATGTTGTTCAGCGCATCCGGATCCTCCCCTTGGTAGACATGCACCAGCACCGCTTCCTGCCGGTCGTACATGGTGTAGACCACATCGCTTTTGGTAACTGGGATCGGCGTGTTTTTATGGATGATCGGTACGTAGGTGAAGGGGTAGGGTGTGCCGTTCAATTCGCCCACGACGCTGGTGCCGAAGGTGTAGGGGGTGATGTCCACCAGCACCGCCGAGACCGTCTCGCCGGCCAGCATGCCGGCCTGGATGGCGGCACCGGCGGCGACGCACAGGTCGGGGTTGACCTCGGCCCGTACCGTCAGGCCGAGATCTTCCTCCAGCCGCTGGGTAATCAATGGGGTGCGGGTGGCGCCGCCCACCAGCAGCACCTCATCGATGGCGGACACGGTGAGGCTGGCCCCCTTCAGGGCGATGTGCGCCGCTTCCAGGGTCTCGTCGATATAGCCGGCGATCATATCCTCGTACTCGTCGCGGGACAGCTCTAGCGCCAGATTGACTGGGGCGCCGTCGCGTTCCAGCAGGTACTCCTCCTCGATTCGGGTGTAGGGCTGGTCAGACAGGGCGATCTTGGCGGTTTCCGCCGCCCGGGTGATGCGAGCCATGGCCTTGCGCGAGCCGGTGGGATCGACGCCCTGCCCCTTGAGATGTTCGACGAGGTGTTCGACGATTTTGGCGTCGAAGTCGTCACCGCCGAGATGGTTGTTGCCGTGGCTAGCCAGCACCTCGACCACGTTGTCTTCGATGCCGACCACCGATACGTCGAAGGTGCCGCCGCCCAGATCGTAAACCAGCACCTTTTTGTGGCCCTGATGGTTGGCTTCGTAGGACAGGGCGGCGGCGGTCGGTTCGTTGATGATCCGCGCCACTTCCAGGCCGGCAATCTCGCCGGCTTCGCGGGTGGCCTGGCGCTGGGCGTCGGAAAAATAGGCCGGCACGGTGATCACCGCCTTGTGGACCGGTTCGCCCAGATGCGCCTCGGCGATGTCCTTCAGCCGCCGCAGGATGATGGCGGAGATTTCCTGCGGAGTGTACGTGGTGTCGCCCAGTTCGACGGGGTCGGCGCTGCCCATCCGCCGCTTGATGGATTTGATGGTGCGTTCCGGGTAAAGCACGTACTGGTTCTTGGCCGGTTCGCCCACCAGGATCGCGCCGTCGTCGGCCAGGCTGACGAAGGAGGGCAGGATCGGGTGGCCGGGAGCAATGTCGATGACCGTGACACGGCCGTTGTTCACCACCGCGACTTCGGAGTTGGTGGTGCCCAGATCGATGCCAATAATTTTTTCAGCCATGAGGTTGCGACTCTTGCTCAGTTCAGTGGGTTGTCGGTGGCGCGCGGCATATCGGCGCCGGCGGCGGGTTCCGGTTGGCGGTTGACCTTGACTTCCGCCAGCCGCAGCAGTTCACCCTGCCAGGTGTAGCCCTTGCGCAGTTCCTCGGTGACGATGCCATTGGCCAGGTCGGGTCGCCGGTCCAGTTCGGCGGCGCGCATGGTGTGCGGGTCGAGCGGCTGGCTCCGGGCGGCGAGAGCGGTGACCTGCTGAGTGTTCAGAATCTGGTCCAGCCGGCGCAGGCTGATCTCCTGCCCTTGGGCGACCGCTTGCAGCAGTGTCTGCTCCCGCCGGCACAGCCGGCTCAGCGGCGAGGGTCGGTAATTTTGCAGGGCGCGCAGGCCGGCTTCCAGGCGGTCGTGCAGGTCCAGCAGTTCCAGCAATATCGGTTTCAGCGCCGCCCGCCGCTGCTCGGGCAACGCGTTGCGGGCGTGATCCAGTTCACCGCCGAGTTGGCTCTGACTGGCTTGCAGGGTTTCGAACACCGCGCGGAATTCCTCCAGCACGGTCTTGACCTGCCGCGATTCCAGCTTGACCTCGTTTTTCAGCGCTACCAGTTCGGCGAACAGGGAGTAGAGGTTGGTATGTCGATTCTCTTCCGCCGTTGGGTCCGCGTCGGGAAGTTCGTCCAGGTAAGCGCGAAAGCGCTCCAGCAAATGCTCTTTGCGTGCGGTATCCATCGTGGGTGTCTTTATTTCGGGCCGGTCAGGCGGCCGTGCAAAACGTGCAGGAGTTGCTGCTCGCTCGGGCGGCGGCGCGGGCCGGCTTGCAGGGCGCTCGCCACCAGTCCGGGCAGATCCGGGGTTTCCTGTTGGAACAGCCGGTAGCTCAGGCGGTCCCGGCGGGTCTTGATCGCTTCGTAGGCGGCGCGGATCGTCTGAAATCGTTCGGCGTCCCGCTCCGGCGGATGTTCGCGCACCTGTTGCAGGTAGGCTTTCTTGATGGTGTCGTCGTCGGCGGTCTCGACGACGCCCAGCACGGTGAACGGATTCGGCATGGTCAGCTCCGGCGTTTCTTGCGCCGGCCGCGACCCGGCGAAGGGAGGGGAAAATCGGGCGCATCCAGGAGATCCGCAAGGTCGCCGCCGCCCAGCAGCAGGGCTTTCAGGAGCGCCTTGCGCGCTTCGGGCGGAAGGTTGTCGGCGTCGATCGGCAGTTCGTCCATGAGCTCGTCCAGCAACTGGTCGCGCAGCGGCGGCGGTAGCTGCTCCAGATCTTCGCGGAGTTGGTTCATTTCGGCGGGATGCCCCGGCCCCGACCGGGATCGGGGCGTGTGGAACAGATCCTGGTCGAGGAATTGCCTGATCAACAGCTTGGCACGGTGATCCTTGGCGGCGACGGCACGTTCCTCGGCGTCTTCCAGCCGCTGGTAGTCGCGATCCTTGACTTGATCGAGATCGCCCTCGGCGCGGCCGAAAATCTGAAAGTAGACGAACAGCGGTCGTTCCGGATAGCGTTCGAGCGCGCGGGTCGCGGCGTATTCCAGCAGTTCGTGGTGCGGTGCCTGGTGCAGGCATTCGCAGACCGACCGCAGGTCGTCCTCGGCGTTCAGCGTCTTGATCGCCTGCTTTAGCGGTTTTTCCAAATCTTCCAGCGCCGCGCCGAGATCCCTGACGCCTTCTTCCCGGTACGCGCCGAGCACTTGGGCCATGGCCAGCAGATCGGCGCGGCTGACGGCTAATTTGCCGGGGTTGCCCAATTCGAGATCGGCTAGGAACAGGGACGGTTCCAGCCGCAGGCGGGAGGCTTCCACCGTCAGTCGCAGCCGGGCCAGCAGCGGGCTGCCGGCGATACGGGTGCCTTCGCGCAGCCACTGCCGGGCGCGCTCGCGCTGGCGCTGGGTGAAAGCCAGGAGGCCCCGGTTGAGTTCGATGACGCCACTGCGGGCGTTGTCGCGCTCCAGTTGGGCGGCGCTGTCCAGTTCCCTGGTCGCCAGTTCGTGCTTGCCGGCCAGAATCTGCTTGCGGGCGTGGGCCAGATGGGAGTGGATCAGGATATTGCGGGCCTTGCTGTTGATCGGGTCCAGTTCCAGTACCCGCGCGGCGAAACCGGCGGCTTTTTTGTAGGCCTTGCGGGCGGTGGCGGTTGTCACGGCGGCCAGCAGTACCTGAGGATCGTCGGGAAACTGCTTGACCGCG
>JBATDL010000559.1:0-2629 GCA_049663445.1 Candidatus Competibacter sp. | reverse complement strand
TTAGAAAGTTTTCGTTATTTAGGAGGTTTTTTAATCAGTGTTGATGGAACAGGAGAGTTTTCCTCATCACATATTCATTGTCCGCAATGCTGTACCCGGCAGCATCGAAATGGTGAAATTGGCTATCATCATCAATTGTTAGGTGCTGTGATCGTTCATCCTGACCAGAAACAAGTCATACCCCTATTTCCTGAAACTATTACTCATCAAGATGGTGAGACGTAGTCGTTCACTTCCCCTGCTCTTGACTTCCTTTTGATGAGGAAGCATGGAACACTGAGAATCGTGTGCTCAGACTGAATTTTACGCCTCCATGCACCTGAATGATCATAGCCTGCGCCAGATCGACGATGCCTACCTCCGGTCCTTGGAGCCGGAGGCGTTATGCGCTCTATCGCTGCGATTACTCGCGGATCTCAAGGAGGCCCGGGACCGCTTGCACCAAGGGCCGGAGAACAGCTCGCGTCCGCCGAGTAGTCGCGCCCCATGGGAGCGGACGAGTGGTGGGCAGGTGTCGGATGAAGACCCCGAGGATGGCGAACTCAGGCCAGCGCTAGCGGAAGTGGCGGAGGTCCAAGCGGCGGAGGTCCAAGCGGCGGAGGTCCAAGCGGCCCGTAAAGCCGGCAAACAACCCGGCGCTCCGGGGATAGGCCGAACCCAAGTGTTCCAAGCGCATGAGGAGCAGGCGCATTACCCGGCGGTCTGCGCGGGCTGTGGCCAAACCCTGGATCCGGCGGGCGCGATCGTCTACACCGGCTTTCAATCGGTCGACCTGCACTGGGGCGATCCGGTCGCACCGGGTCTGACCTTGCGGGTGGTGGACCATCGCTATTACGAGGCGTCCTGCGTCTGTGGGCATCACACCCGTGCCCGGGCCGGTCAAGGGGCGGTCGATCCGTCACTGACGGGTATAGAACTCGGGGAATGGCGGCTCGTGGGTCCTGGACTGGCCGCGCTGATTGTGGCGCTGGCCTTCCGGTTCCGGCTGTCGCGGGCACGAATTCAGGAATTCCTCGCGCAGTGGCTAGGCCTGAAACTGAGCATCGGCACGCTGCATCAGACGATCCATGAAGCGAGTGCGGCCATCGCGCCCGCCGAAGCGGAGCTCGTCCAGGCCCTGCTGGACAGCGCTTTGCTGCATGCGGATGAAACGCCCTGGCCGGAACACGGCGAAACCTTCTGGTTGTGGGTGTTCCGGGCGCTCACCGTGACGCTGTATTACGTGGCCGGGCGCGGTAAGGAACTCCTCGATAACGTGTTGGAAGGCTTCCACGGCTGGCTGATGAGCGACGGCTGGGGCGCCTACCGCCACTATCCACGCCGGTTGCGGTGTTGGGCGCACCTCATTCGTAAGGCGCGGGGACTGGCCCAAAGCAGCGATCAGACGGCTCGGGCTTTTGGTCGGCGAGTGTTGAACACCTTGGAAGTGCTGCTGGCGGCTGTGTATGCCGCCCGAGAAGGTCCACTCCCCGTCGATCTGCCCGGACTACACGCGGCCGCCTTGGCGACATTGCGAACCGCTTGCGAGCAACACCGTGGGAGTGATCACGGCAAAACTCACGCCTTGGCGGTGGAGTTACTCAATGATTGGGAGGCCATCTTCCAGGTGTTGCAACACCCGGCACTGCCGCTGACGAACAATGATGCCGAGCGCGCCTTGCGGCACTGGGTCATCCTGCGCAAGCTCAGTCTGGGGACCCGCACCGAGGTGGGTTCGCGGGTCATGGCACTCCTTGCGAGCGTCATCGATACCTGTCGTCAGCGGGGCCAATCCCCTTGGCGCTATCTCGAACGGGCGATCGCTGACCGCCGTGCCGGCCAACCCCTCGCTCCTCTACCCCAGCAAGGGGAGTGAACGACTACAAAGAACCTAGTTTATCGAACGGTGTGCGGAGTCCCTTTAATATCGAAGTGATCTTCTCACCACAAGAGGGCGCAACCATTAAAACCGATACGCTGAGTATTCGCTATGGCCTCTTTGATATTACACAGCGCATTCTTGGCAGTGGCCAAGCAGAGATTAGTCCACGAGGCATCAAGGTGCGTGGCGCTGAAATCGATCAAGGGAACTACAAAATCAGCATCTCGATTGAAGACAGTCAGGGGCGAGTGGGAAGTGCTGAACTTGAATTAAAAATTTTATGAAAATAAAGCTCATAAACCCTTACCGCTCTCTTGCAGGCGAGTGACGGCAGTGAACGCCTCCCTCGCCGAACCGTTATGCCGCAAACGCCACTCCAACGAGTGAAGCGGTCTTTCATGACCGCTTGCTCAGGATTTCGCGCTAATAAAACACCGTGGGCGTTACCATATCCGGCTGATCCGCCAAGGGAATTCTTAGAAATCGCTCACCGTTGCCTTCGGCGGGCACCACATCCAGGAACCCACTTGGGGCGGCCAGACGCAGCGCCACGCCCAGATCGGCCAGCGTCGCCACCCGCCACAGCGAGGGTGACTCACCATTGCCCATGAGCCCGGCCGCCACGATGATGCCCAAGTCATGGGTTTGTTTCTGCTGCTTCTCAGGACCATAACGGCGTTGCTTTTTACGATAGTGGTAATGATCCACCTGATGAAGCGGTGGCTCACCGGTCACCGGCGCTCGGTCGCCACTTTCCTGTTCTTCACC
>JBATDL010000558.1:0-1966 GCA_049663445.1 Candidatus Competibacter sp. | reverse complement strand
CGACGGTCATCCCGGTTCCAAGGCGATTTGGGAAGGCCTGCAAAAAGTCAGAGCGTTTGCCATGGCCTTTGAGGCTATCCGTGCCGTGTATGTGGAGGATGGATGAATTATGGGTAATCGGATGCTCTCTGGTGGTGTAATCAGCAACACCCTGAGTTGACGGACCGGAGCCAGTGACCAAAGACGAATTCCTTGCTCTCGCTGCAAGCCGTTACGATGACCTGCAACGCCTGAATGCCGAGCAGACCAATTTTTATGATTATAAGCAGGTAGAGGATCGAGGCAAAGGCGACGTGGGTGCCAAGGGCCAAGCGATTTCCCTCGGGCTACCTCTCGCCGCAGAAAGCGCGGGCCTCCTGAATCACCCGGTCGCTCAGGAAAAAGCCGGCCTCTTGACGCAGTTGCTCCAGCAACGGCCCGACCTCGGCAATCAGGCCACGCGCTTTCGCTTCGATCAACACGCCCACCACACCCATGGTCTTCAGTCCGAAACGGCGGGCCACGCGCCGACCTTCCCGCTCATCCATCAGCACCCAACACGGTTGGCACTCCACCGCCAAGGCGATGGTTTCCGCTTCGCCCGGATCGAGCCGTTCCCGCAAGGCCGTGATCAAGGGATGATTGGTCACCCCTCGCCGCGCGATCCAGTCCGCGCCGGCGACCTCATGGCAACCCGGCCAAGCATGACCACCGGCGTTCAACTCCGCCCAAACCGCCTCGGCGATCAGCAAGCCGCCGTACAGTGCCCGCAATACATCGAACTGGCCGATAGCGGCGAGATTGGTCAGCGGCGAGGTGTTGCTGATGACCACCGTCACGACAGGCGGCCCAGCGTGCGCAAAGTCTCGATATCGTCTTGCAGGTCGTCGGAGTCGTAGTGGGCCTCGATGCGCCGCAGACCGAGCCACTGGCGGAACTCCCACAAGCTCAGTCCGGCCAATTCGCGCGCCTTGCCCAGCGACAGCCGGTTCTGGGCATAGAGCGTCAAGGCCAGTTCGCGCCGGAGATCGTGCGTGTTCATTTGGGCGGCATCCAACACGTCCTGAGGGATTTCGAGGGTCGCTATTGCATCTTCGGGCATGGTGATTCCTCCGTTCGAACCTGTTCGTGAATGATGCTCAGCCAAGTGCTTTATTCTCACCCTCACCAATCAATGCCGGCGACAACGGGTCGGTATGGCCGCGATACCAATCGCCCGAGCGGGCGCGTTCAGGCAACGGCCGCAGGGGTCCGGCCCAAGGCACGAAGCCGCGTGCCGGGTCGAAGATCGAAAATTCCCCGCTGTCGGGGTCCTTGGCGATCACATGCACCCAATCGCCGCCAATCAATTCGCGCAGGCTGGGCTGACGCTGATAAATGGCGGCCAGCACTTCGGTACTCGCCTCGACCACGATCTGCAAGCGCAGCGGTTCGTGAATCTCGATCATCTGCCGGGGCAGGCCGGTGCGCAGATCGCTGCTGGCCCCCTCCATCACCGCGAACAGCCCAGTGACGTTGTGCGGCGTTTTGGTCCCGCAGCCCAGCCGCTCGTTGTTGACGGTGGAAAAGTAGTACTCCAGATTGATGCCCGCGCCCACCGGACCCACCGCCAGCAGGATGCCTTCCAGCACGGTCCCGCTGGGGTCCTGGGTCGGGTCATAGGAAATCAGGAACGCCCGCCGGTCCAGGAACAGTCCCTGACTCATCGAGCGGCGACCGACCAGAGCGGCGGCGTTGGTGGCGTGCCCCAGTTCGGGCCGCGCCTGGCTGAAATCCCTGGAACGCTCCACCACATGCCGCAGTGCCTGGACCGGCGTGGGGTCGCGCGGTGCGGAAGCGAAACGGCGGCAGCGTTCGTGGGCTGACCGTTCGCAAGCCTGGTCCAGAACCCGCCGCAGTTCCGTCAGCGCCGATTCCAGCGTGGCCGGCAGATCACTGGGATCGTACAGAGTGATCAGCTCGTCGCAGGTGTTGTGTTCGGCGCCGA
>JBATDL010000557.1:0-1821 GCA_049663445.1 Candidatus Competibacter sp. | reverse complement strand
CCCGGACCTGCGCGGCGTGGTGCTGGGCAACGAAGTGCTGGACGCGCTGCCAGCCGAACGTTTTCGCATCACCCCGGCGGGGCCGCGCCGGTTGGCGGTGACCTGGACCGCAACCGGGCTGGACTGGGTCGAGGGCGATGAAGACGCCGAAATCAGCACCGCCGTCGCCGGCATCGAACGGGCGCTGGGCTGGCGCCTGCCGCCAAGCTACACCTCCGAATATATACCCCATCTGGATGCCTGGCTGCGCGCCATCGCCGGAACGCTGGCAGCGGGCGCGCTGCTGTTCGTCGATTACGGCTATCCGCGCCGGGACTACTACCACCCCGAGCGCACGACCGGCACCTTGCTCTGCCATTATCGCCACCGCGTTCACGACGATCCGCTGATCCTGCCCGGCTTGCAGGACATCACCGCCAGCGTGGACTTCAGCGCCGTGGCCGATGCCGCGCTCGCCGCTGGGCTGGACGTAGCCGGCTACACCGCCCAGAACTACTTCCTGTTCGGCTGCGGCCTCATGGATCTGCTGGCCGACGCGGACCCCGCCGACACACTCCGCTATTTGGAACAGAGCCGCCAGGTCAAACTGCTCACCCTGCCCGGCGAAATGGGCGAACGCTTCCGGGCCATCGCCCTGACGCGCGGCCTCGACCTGCCGTTGCGCGGTTTCGCCATGCGGGACGAGCGCGGGCGGCTATAGTTTGCTTAGGCACATGGCTGGAGGCGCCGCGCATGGGTCAGGAGATCTCCTACTCCCAATTCACCCACCGGGATTTTGACCGGTTTGGGGAGCGGCTGCGCCGGGAAACGGCCATCCTGCACGACTGGTTTCGGGAACGGCGTTTCACCCCGGCCAGCGGTGTCGCGGGCTTCGAGGTCGAGGCGTGGCTGGTGGATCGGGCCGGCCAGCCGGCGCCGCTCAACCAGGCATTTCTGGAGCGGATGGCCGATCCGCTGGTGGTGCCGGAACTGAGCGTGTTCAACATCGAACTCAATACCCCACCGCTGGCGCTGCACGGCGGCGCGCTGCGACGGATGCACGGCAACCTCGAAAACCTGTGGCAGCGCTGCCAGCGAGTCGCGGCCGACCTGGACGTTGCCGTGGCGCTGATCGGTATCCTGCCGACTCTACGCGACACGGATCTGACCGTGGAACATATGTCGGACCAGGAGCGCTACCGGGCCATCAACGATCAGATCCTGCGGCGACGGCACGGCCGGCCGATGCAACTGGCCATCCACGGCGCGGAAACCCTGCGTCTTTCCCATCCTGACGTGATGCTGGAAGCCGCCACCACCTCGTTTCAGGCGCACTTGCAAGTCGCGCCCGACCAGGCCGCTGCCTTCTTCAACGCCGCGCTGGCGCTGTCCGCGCCGCTGGTGGCCGCCACCGCCAATTCACCGCTGCTGTTCGGCAAAGCTCTTTGGGAAGAAACCCGCATTCCGCTGTTCGAACAGGGCGTGGATCTAGCGGGCGGAGCCAGCGCCGACAATCCGGCCTACCGCCGGGTGACGTTCGGCAACGACTACATCCGGGCTTCGCTGCTGGAATTGTTCGCGGAAAACCTGACGCACTACCCGCCCTTGCTGCCGGTTGACCTGGGCGCGGAGCCGGCCGATCGATTGCCGCATCTGCGCCTGCACAACGGCACGATCTGGCGCTGGAACCGGCCGTTGCTGGGCTTCGAGGCCGACGGCACGCCGCACCTGCGCATCGAACACCGGGTGATGCCGGCCGGTCCCAGCATTCCCGACCTGATCGCCAACGCGGCGTTGTACTACGGACTGGTCCACGCGCTGACGCGGGCGGCGACGCCGGTC
>JBATDL010000556.1:0-1541 GCA_049663445.1 Candidatus Competibacter sp. | reverse complement strand
TGGCTGGTGCGTTGCTCCACCCTGTCCAGGATGTCGCTGGTGCTGATTCCGGCGGTGTTGTGAATCAGCGCGGCCGTGTCGATACCGGGCAACAGCGGAACCAATTCCCGTTCCAGCACGCGCAGGGCGATGATTTCGCTGTCCACCAGCACCCCGTCACAATCGAAGATCACCACATCCATAATGCCTCCCCCAGTGCTTGGGGTCTGAGTAGGGGCGGATACTGCGGGCGAATTCGATGCGCGGGTGGATGACGTGCCGGCTGGCGCCCTGCCCAGAGGGGGTTAGTTCAGCACCTCAATCTTGACGCGGGCCACGCCGCCCATCGACAGCCGTTGGGCGGCGGCGCGGGAGAGATCGATGATCCGGCCGTGTCGGTACGGTCCCCGGTCGTTGATCCTGACCTTGACCGTTTTACCGTTCTTGAGGTTGGTCACCTTGACCCGGGTCCCGAGGGGCAGTCGCCGATGGGCGGCGGTGAGCGCGTATTGGTTAAAGCGTTTACCGCTCGCAGTCTTTTTGCCGTGAAACCGGGGTCCGTACCAGGAGGCCTTGCCCACCTGTTGGCCGTGCCGCATCCTGGTGGTGGTAACCGAGCGTTTGCCACCGGCGTCCGCCTCGATCGGGACCCCGACGGCGCAGACCAGGACGGTCAGGACCAGGAGGCGCGAGAAACCGGCGATCCGTTGGCGGAGCCACCGCGCCGGGCGGTGATTTTCGTGGTGTTCATTCATGGGTTGATCTCCATGAAGGGGCCAGGGCGACCGCCCGATCCGCTGGGGAATGCGGGGGACCTCCCGAGCCGCTCAAAGGAAATGGGCGGAAGATACCATCCGGCGGGGGGTGATGTCTCGATGCGGTGGCGTAACCGTCACGCCAGTTGGATACATTCTCCCTTTCGCTCGTTGTAAAATCAGCCACTTAACGATACAACTCTCGGTACGGGTGGGGGTTATCCACAGTTTTTGTGGATAACTCGTCTCGGATCGGGCGTGATCGCTTGTCGCAGCGAGGGGTTCAGCGGGGTGCTGGGGGGCGCAAAAAACGTGCGATACCTGTTTCCACAGTAGGAGTGGCCGCTTCCGGCCGCGCCCATCGAGCACTCGCCGACGCCGAGAGGACCGCGCACCGGCTGCCACAGATGGAAACCGACCTGAAAGCCCGCTACCGCCTGCCGGCGGTGAACCACGCCCTGTGGCGCCTGATCCAACAGACCCCACGGTCCGCCTTGGGCGTCTGCCTGGAACGATACCGACAGCGAACCTTGGAGCGCTGACCCCGCAACCGCTCCCTGGGCCGCCCATCTCTGCTGGATTCGAGATATCGGCCCTTGAGTCGGCGACAGGGCCGCGATCTTCTACTTTCAGGAACCGGATATCTGGCCGGACCGGGACGCGGCCACCAGCAACGCGTTCCGCCGGTTTCTCCGCGAGGGTCAGCCCGTTGCGAAAGCCGCCACTCGGTTTGCCCCCTACCGCTCGTTTCTGGCGCTGCATCGGTGGCGGCTGGTGGACGGGGCGCTCTGGAGTCACCCCGAGCAG
>JBATDL010000555.1:0-2776 GCA_049663445.1 Candidatus Competibacter sp. | reverse complement strand
ACGCTGGCGCGGGCCGAGTACGTCGGGCCGCAGGTGGGTCAGGAACTGGTCGAACAAGGCGGGCTGGCGGCGCTGGGCGCGCTGCTGGGAATCCTGGTCTACGTCATGTTCCGCTTCGAATGGCGGTTGGCGATCGGTACCATTGCCGCCACCGTCCACGACGTGATTTTCACCGTCGGCTGGTTTTCGTTGTTCCATCTCGAATTCGACCTGACGGTGCTGGCAGCAGTGCTGGCGGTGATCGGCTATTCGGTCAACGACACCGTGGTGGTACTGGACCGTATCCGCGAAAACTTCCGCAAGCGGCGCAAGGGCTCGGTGCTGGAGGTCATGAATCGCTCGATCAACGAGACGCTCTCACGCACCCTCATGACCAGTCTGGCCACTTTGCTGTCGGTGATCGTCCTGTACTTCCTCGGCGGCACGGTGATGCGCGGCTTCTCGATCGCCATGATCGTCGGCATCGTGGTCGGCACCTACTCATCCATCTACATCGCCAGCGCCAGCGCGCTGTATCTGGGCATCAGCCGCGAGGATCTGTTGCCGCGGGCGAAAGAAACCGCAGATGAACGGCCCTGAACCACAGCCAGGGAAGCCGCAACCTCCCTAGCCGCGCGCGCAACACGCTTAGGAGTGGCTCCGAAGCTGGTGGAACGGGTCCTCGTCAGCCTGCGGCTCCACTTGATGATCGTGCGTGCTGTCCACGCGATGGAGCAAATCGCTTTCTACCCCCCGGATCACTAAGCGCGCCCAAGCTGCGGCAATCAACCACAGCAGGACGCCGGCCGCAATCAGAAAACCTGGGCCGAGCAAACTGCCCAGCGTGCCGCCGGCCAGACCGTAACCGATGCTGGCTAGGCTCCCCAACCAAAATACGCCGATCGGTGCCGCAGTGCAGGTCACGCAGCCGTAACGGGCGACCGCCGCAGGTGGGGCGATCAGTGCGAGCAGGGTTCGTTTCATGGCATGGTTCCTCCGGTGGAATTATTAAAGTATCGTATCGATTCAACGTTGGATCGTTCCCGCGCGAATCCTCACTCGTGCATTTCGCGAAGATTCTGACTATAACCATAGTCTTAATATTTAATATTGCATAACAGCCGCATCGGGTCGAAAACGCGCTCACTTGTCCTAATATCAGGACACATCAAGATTATTCGACGACTCTCGTGCCGTAGGAGGCCTGCATGAACATCAAAAAGGCGCTGGTGGTGGATGACTCCAAAGTCGCCCACTTGACCTTACGCAAGTTGTTGCTTGAGCGCGGCATCGAAGTCGATTGGGTTGGATCGGGCGAGGATTGCATCAAATACCTGGAAACCAAGAAGCCGGGCCTCATTTTCATGGATGTCATGATGCCCGGCATGGACGGCTTCGAAACCAGCCGCGCCATCTCCGGGCAGAGTCAGGATGCGCCCCCCATCGTCATGTGCTCCGCCAACGCCACCGACGAAGACAAGCGGGACGCCAAGGAAAGCGGCGCGGTCGGATTTCTCTCCAAACCTTACACCCCGGACCAACTGGACGCGGTCATGCAAATGGTCAGCGAGGGCACGGCGGTCATCTCCATGGAAGAACCCGTCGCACCCGCGCCAGCTGTTCCCAAGCCCAGCGTGGTCGAAAAAAAACCGACGGTGCTTCCCGAAATCGCGGCGGCTTCCGAAAAAACAGTGCCCGCCACCGAAGCTCCGATCCGCGTTTCCACCGAAATGGCCACGACTTCCATCTCGGAAGTCGAGCAAATCGCCGAACGCGTGGCCTGGGCGGCCGCCGAAAAGGTGGCTCGGGACGTCATCCAGGAACTGGTGCCCAACCTGACCCGCGAGATCGCGGTTCAGACCGCGCGTGGCGTTGCCGAGGATTTGGGGCGGCGGGCGGCGCATGCAGCGGTACGCGCCTCGCAGGAGGCCGCCAAACAGGTCGCCACCGAAATCGCCCGCGGTACCGCCGAACGCACGGCGCGCACCACCGCGCAGGAAAGCGCCCGGGCCGTGGCTGAACAGACCGCCCGTGAAATCAGCGAGGGTGTCTCGCAGCGCAACGTCGCTCACGGCCTGGAGATCAACCGCGAAGAACTGCTCAAGGAAATCGAGGCCCGGGTCGACCGACACAGCAAGGAAACACTGACCTTGGCCATAGACAGCCAGGACTTCAAGCAGCAGATCATTCAAATGGTTCGCAGTGGCATTCAGCCGATCATCGAAACCATCGCCCGGGAAACCTCGGAGCGCGTGGTCCGGCAAGCCACCGCCAACCTGAGCGCCGAAACGGGCGGATCGTCGAGAACCCGCGTCACCATAGCCATGGTGATTAGCATCATTGCCCTGCTGGGAGCGGCCACCGCCCTGATCGGCTCCGCGCTCAAGCTGTTCTAAGCCCTGATCGGCTTCGGCGCGTTTTTTCATCTCCCCGCTTGGCTTCGACCCGGCGGGTCGCACCACCAGATGTCCTCCGCTACTTTCCAAAACGCCGCCATGCGCTATCCCTTCCCCATTTTCCGAGTGCCCGTTCTGCTGCTCTTGGGATTATGCTGCCTGCTGCCGGGCGCGGCCACGGCCGAACCTGCGCTCTTCTCCCCCCGGGATCGCATCCATCCGACCTTCGCCCCGAACGGCCTGGTGGTCAGCCAGGAAGCGCGGGCCAGCGAAATCGGGTTGGAGATTCTCAAAAAAGGTGGCAGCGCGGTTGACGCGGCGGTGGCGGTCGGCTTCGCGCTGGCGGTCACTCTGCCGCAGGCCGGCAATCTGGGCGGCGGCGGCTTCATGCTGGCCTACAA
>JBATDL010000554.1:0-1553 GCA_049663445.1 Candidatus Competibacter sp. | reverse complement strand
GGACAGAATTTCGCGCCGCTGCGCGCGGCCTTGACCGACAAGGCGCGGGCGGTGGTGCTGATCGGCCGTGATGCGCCGCTGATCGCCGCCGCGCTGGGTGACAGCGTGCCGGTCTACCCGACGACTGATATGAATCAGGCCGTGGCGCGGGCGGCGCAACTGGCTCAGCCGGGCGATAGCGTTTTGTTATCGCCGGCCTGCGCCAGCTTTGACATGTTCAGCGGCTACGAAGAACGCGGCGCGGTTTTCGCGGCGGCGGTGCGGAGCTTGGCCGAATGCTAAGCGCCACCGCTAATGGCAAAACCAGAAAGGGGGGCAAGCAGCCGCGCGCCGGCGAGAGCCGGACCGCTCTGCCGTTTCCCGATCCCTGGGTGCTGGTTCCGACCATGCTGCTGCTGGCGCTGGGCTTGCTCATGGTGACCTCGGCTTCGATACCGTTGGCCAGTTCCAAGATGGGCCAGCCGCTCTATTTTCTGATCCGGCAGAGTGCGTTCGTCGTGATCGGGCTGCTGGCGGCCGGTCTGGTCTTGCAGGTTCCGCTGACGCGCTGGCGACGAGTGGGTCCCCTGCTCCTGCTGGCGGCGGTTGGCCTGCTGGGGTTGGTGCTGGCGCCGGGAATCGGCAGGGAGGTCAACGGCAGCATGCGCTGGATCGCCGCCGGACCCGTCAATATCCAGGTCTCGGAGATCGCCAAGCTGTTTGTCCTGATCTATGTCGCCGGCTATCTCAAACGACACGGTGCGGACTTGCAAACTGCGAATGTCTGGACCTCGACTCTGGCGTTGTTGCGGCCGATGGCGGTGCTGGCGGTGCTGGCAGTGCTGCTGCTGCTGGAGCCGGATTTCGGCAGCGTGGTAGTGCTGATGGCGACCGCGCTGGGCATGGTGTTCCTGGCGGGTGTCAACCTCTGGCAGTTCGGCGTGCTGCAGGTGGGAACGGCCGCCGCCATGGCGGTGCTGATTCTGTCCTCGCCCTACCGCCGTGAACGGTTGTTCAGCTTCCTCAACCCCTGGGAAGATCCCTTCGGCGGCGGCTTTCAGTTGGTGCACTCACTGATCGCCATCGGTCGCGGCGAACTGTTTGGTGTCGGCCTGGGGGGTAGCGTGCAAAAGCTGTTCTATCTGCCGGAGGCCCATACCGATTTTCTGTTCGCGGTGCTGGCCGAGGAACTGGGGTTGGCCGGCATCCTGACGGTGCTGACGCTGTTCATGATCCTGGTCTGGCGCGCCTTTGTGATCGCGCGACGGGCCGAGCGGCTAGGTATGGGATTTTCGGCTTATCTAGCCTATGGCATCGGTTTGTGGTTCGGCATTCAGACGCTGTTCAATATGGGAGTGAATATGGGGGTGTTGCCGACCAAGGGACTGACTCTGCCGCTGATGAGCTACGGCGGTAGCAGCGTGGTGGTGATGTGCATGACGCTGGGGCTGCTACTGCGGGTTGATGTGGAAACCCGGGCCAGAGGGGTACACGAAGAATGAAGGGCGCGAGGCCAGTGCTGATCATGGCCGGCGGCACCGGCGGCCATGTATTTCCGGCGCTGGCGGTGGCCG
>JBATDL010000553.1:0-4546 GCA_049663445.1 Candidatus Competibacter sp. | reverse complement strand
GAAACAGGCTTTCGCTTTGTCCGGCTCAGCCAGAATCGCCCTGAGGTGCTTCGCTATCAATTCCATATCCCGGTATTTCAGAATGCAGCGGGTCTGCTTTTTCTGAGTTGCGGAAAGATAGGTTTGGATCGTGGCTTCCGCCGAGTCCTTGCACTGGCCGGTGGGCGTTTCCAGCACCTGCAGATATTCACGGAGGTAAACCAGCGCTTCATCCCAGAACTGGTCGACGAGCTGTTGCTCTTCGGCCGTGTACTGTGGTGGTTTCACGTCATCCTGACATTGAAAATTCGCAGCCTGGGCCAGGGAGCAGGCTAGCATCGGCGCCATCGCAAAACCGATGATATGTTCGCGCATTGTCTCTTCTCCTCACTTTGGTCGGTTCTCAGGACCTTCGTTGTTGTAAGTTCCTATCTTTTAGCGGCTGTTTTCTCAGGCCGCATTGGGGTCCACCACGATCCGGCCGCGCACCCGACCGGCGATGATGTCATCAGCCAGTTGCGGCACCTCTTCCAACGAAGCGACATGGGAGATGCTTTGCAAGGCGTTGCCGGGAAGATCTTGGACCAATCGCGCCCAGGCTTGCTGGCGTCGGGCAAAAGGACACATCACCGAATCCACGCCGAGCAGTTTGACGCCACGCAGGATGAAGGGCATGACGGTCGTTGGCAGATCGGCCCCACCCGCCAATCCGCAGGCCGCCACCGCGCCGCCGTAGTCAACTTCAGCCAGCACCCGCGCCAGCATCGTGCTGCCAACCGTGTCTACTGCCCCGGCCCAGCGCTGCGCTTCCAGCGGTTTGGGCGGTTGATTCATTTCCTCACGGCTCACAAAGCCCGTGGCGCCCAGTTCACGCAGATAGCCCTCGGTTTCCGGGCGACCGCTGACCGCATGCACCGTGTAACCGAGCTTGGCCAGCAGGGCTACCGCCACGCTGCCGACCCCGCCGCTGGCGCCGGTCACTAAAACGGGCTTGTCGCCGCCGGGGGTCATGCCCGCCTCTTCCAGCGCCATGACGCACAGCATGGCGGTGAAACCGGCGGTACCGATGGCCATCGCCGTTTTGGTATCCATCCCGGCTGGCAGCGGCACGAGCCACTTGGATTGCAGCCGGGCTTTCTGGGCGTAACCGCCCCAATAGCGTTCGCCCACGCTCCATCCGGTCAAAACCACCTTGTCGCCGGCTTGGTAGTTCGAGGAACTGGATTCCAGCACCGTGCCGGCCAGATCGACGCCCGGCACCATCGGAAACTGGCGTACGATCTTGCCCTTGCCGGTCACCGCCAGACCATCCTTGTAGTTGAGTGAGGAATACTCCACCGCCACCAGCACATCGCCCTCGGGCAAATCGTCGAGTGTGAGTTGTTGGATGGTGGCGACGGTTTTCTTGTTTTCCTGGGTCAGAACCAAAGCTTTAAAAGTGTTTTGAGTCATAGTGCGTACCTCTGGTTAAAGGTGGAGATAGTGTGGTTTCGTAACTCCGGCATTGCTTGGGGTTGCCGGGGTAGAGTAACGGCTCTGTGTTTGGGCCGATGAACCAATATTATTTAAATATAGATGTATTTGTCAAACAAATAGTAATAAATTAACAAATTATTTTGAATCTGGTATGCTGGTCATTAAGCAAATAAAGACAAGTAGTTATGAAAATTTATGGTCAATGCTGCTTCAGCGGACCCAGTACAGGTAACGATAGATGGCAATCAAATTTGAGCCGCTGGTCACGGAAAGTCTGGCCAAGCAAATTGCGGAAAATATCCGCGAGGCGATCATGAAGGGTAGTCTCAAGGTGGACGAACGCTTGCCGACCGAGGAAGAGTTGGCGACTCGGTTCGAGGTGTCGCGCCCCACGATCCGAGAGGCGCTCAAACGGTTGGCGGCCCAGCATCTGATCCGTTCCCGCCGTGGCCCGACCGGAGGCACTTTCGTGAATCGTCCCAGTCAGGACGAGGTGCGTCTCAACCTGACCAATGCCATGACCCTGCTGGTGGGGATGGGAGAATTTGATCTGGCCGATATCGCCGAAACTCGCCAAGGGCTCGAAACCTTATGCTGTCGCCTGGCGGCGCAGCGCCGGACGGACGCTCATTTGGCCGCACTGGCGGTGGAACTGGATCTCCAGCGTGATCCCGAGCTGAGCGGGGTGGATTTCTGCGCATCCGATGTGCGCTTCCATCGCGTTCTGGCGGACGCCACGAATAACACCCTACTAAAATTTATCATGTTGACCGTGATCGACGCCTTGCAGCCGGTCGCCAATATGGTGGTGTACCCGTTCCGGGAACGGCAGCGCCTGGTCTCCCAACACGAAAGCATCCTGGCCGCGCTCCAGGCACGCGATGCCGACTCTGCCATCGCCGCGTTGGACGAGCAAATCGCCGATCTGGGCGAAAAGTACGCTCAAGCCTGCACATTGAGCGTCCGGCACAGCCAATCGCGCTGACCGTCGCGCAGCGGCCGGGTCACGGCGCGGCCGTTGACCGTGAGTTCCAGTTCCCGCAATTCCGGGCGACCGTAGACCACCGGGCTAAAGCGTACCGTGTCGGTCGGATAGTTGCCCGATTCGGCGATGGCGACCCGTAACCGCTCGCCCTCGATGTCCGCCGTGATGCGGGCCACGCCGTAAGCGCCGTCTGCATAACGCTGCGTTTCCCGGTCGTCCAGGAAATAATCGAATCGCGCTGGCTCGTCGCGGCAAAATAGATGCAATTCAATGGCGCTCAGGTCCATGAGGGCGTTTTTTAGCAGCCCCGCGTAATACGGCAGCACCGCCCCGTCGCGGGCGAACAGCGGCAGTTCGTCCAGCGCCGCCGCATAAGGCAACGACCGGCCACCCTCCAGCCATTCCCCCCGGTTCAGGTCGAACCACCAGCCCGGCGGCAACATCACCGTTCGTTCCTGCACCGTGACTCCGTGGCGGAGAGATTCCGGACCTTGGCCTTCGCCGTGCAAGATCGGAGCGACCAGCAGAGCGTCGCTCACCAGGTATTGATCGTCCAGATCGCTGAACTCGGGTCCAGGATAATGATAGAGCAGCGGGCGGATGATCGGATCGCCGTCCCGCCAATGCGCGAAGAAGCACTGGTACAAGTATGGTAGCAATCGGTAGCGGCTGCGAATCGCGCCACGGATGGCCGCCAGCGGCGCCGGTCCGAACTGCCAGGGTTCCTGTCGGCGGCTAAAGTGGGCGGAGTGGTTGCGGTAGAACGGGAACAGGCAGCCGGCCTGATGCCAGCGCACCAGCAATTCGGCGCTGACATCGTTCATGAATCCGCCCACGTCCGGGCCATTGAAAGCTACGCCCGACAGGCCCAGATTCAGCGAGCAGGGTAGCGACATGCGCAGGTGTTGCCAGTTGCTGGCGTTGTCGCCGGTCCACACCGCGCTGTGGCGCTGGGTGCCGGCGCAGGCGCTGCGGGTTAGTAAAAAAGGCCGGCCGTCGGGATCGACCTGCTCGCAGGCCCGCTGGCTGGCCAGCGCCATGAAATGCGCGTATTGATTGTGATAGCGGTCGTGGGGAACGGCGCCATGGTCGAAGCGCATTTCCTCGGTACGGCTGTAGCCGGTGGCGGGATCGTTCATATCCAGCCATACCCCGTCCAGTGCGCTGTCACGCAGGAACTCGGCCAACCAGTCAGCCCACCAGTCGCGTGTGGTCTCCAAAGTAAAATCGGGAAACACCGTATCACCCGGCCAGACCTTGCCCACGTACTCCCGCCCGCTCGCCGTCTGGCAGAACACCGCGCCCGCCTGGCCGCTGTCGTACACCGCATAGCCCGGTTCATGCTTGACGCCGGGATCGACGATAGCGACGGTACGGATGCCGGCGGCCTTCAACTCACGGTTCAGGGCGGCGGGATCGGGGAACTCGGTATGGTTCCAGGTGAACAGCCGGAAACTCTCCATGTAGTCGATGTCGTACCACAGCGCGCTGACCGGCAGGTCGGCGGCGGCGAATTGCGCGGCCAGTTCCCGCAGTTCCGCCGCGTTGCGATAGCTCCAGCGGCATTGGTGATAGCCCAGCGCCCACAGCGGCGGCAGTGGCGCCCGGCCGGTCAGCGTTGCATAGCGCCGTGTCACCTCGGCCAGGGTCGGGCCGGCGAGGAGATAAAGATCGGTGTTGCCGCCCAGCGACTGATACCAAAATTCGCCCGGCCGGGACTGGCCGGCGTCCATGATCGCGTGGCCGGGATTGTCGAAGAACAGCCCCAGGAAGCGCTCGCCGCTTTTCAATATCGCCAAGGGGATGGCGACATAGGTCGGATCGTAATCGTCGCGAGTGCAGGTGTGGCGAAACACCGCCACCACGTCCACGGTCAGGTACTCGGCGCTGTCGCCCAGCTTGTTGAGGCACTTGGTGCGCTCGCCGAAGCCGTAACAGCCGTCCACGGCGGTCAAATCGAAGTTGAGCAACAGCGCCTCGTCGCAGCCGCCGATGCCCCCAGCGACGGTCGCCAGCGAAAACCCGGCCAGGTCCAGCCGCAGATGGGTCGCGCCCAGTTCGATCCGGCCCGCCGCCGTCGCAAACACCGCCGCGTCCCCCTCCTGC
>JBATDL010000552.1:0-4343 GCA_049663445.1 Candidatus Competibacter sp. | reverse complement strand
GAGCATCGCTGTCGTCCGAAGACCATTCCCGCTCTGGCGCCGAAGCCCGGGACATCGACGGCCGCTGTGGCGCCACTACCTGCGTCGGTAGAGCGTCCTCTGTCGGCTCGGCACCAGCAACGATGTCGGGAATCGGCAGGTCGGGAATCGCCAGCTCGGCTTGGCTGATCTCCGGCATCGACGGTTCGGCCGAACTGGAACCGCCCGCCGGTTCCGGGCGCGTTTTCGGCCCCGGATCGACCCGCGTGCCGCCGACCACCCGCCGTTCGCCGCTGGCGCTGCCTTCCTCGATATCCAGTTCCAGCGGCCAAACGAAGGTCGCGGCGGCGGATCGATCCAGTCCCTGGCCGCGCACCGCCAACCGGTAGGGCATGTTTTCCAACTGGAACGCCAGATCGGGATGGACGACGAACTTCAGGGCCGCGCCGCCATACCAGGCTTCTTCGGGTTGCAGCCAGCACTCCGCTCCCTGCCAACCCTCGGGACCCAGATGGTTGGCGGCGAAACCGTGGCGGCTCAAGGCGAATTCAAAAGTCTCCAGCGTGCGCGGCAACCCCTCCAGGGTCACGATCGCGTGCCCCAGCGGGCGAGCCGGATCCTCTGAAACGCGAACCGAAAGCGTGGGCATCATCATCCTCCAAGGAATCGGACGGGCGGCGGGCATCACAAGCCCGGCGTCCCGCCCCTCCAAACAATTGTAGGCCGGAACGCGCGGCGTGTTGACCGGAATCCCGGCTCAGGCCGCAGCCGCCCGCAGCTTTGCCAGCAATTCGCCCAACCGCCGGTTGGCGGCGATATCGATCTCGGCCCCGCCGCGAGTCCGGGCGTTGCGTTCCACCAGGTCCAGGAAACCGCGAATCCAATCGGTGTAATAGTCCTGATCGTAACTGGAAGGCTGCTCGCCCAGTTGCGGGCCGCCGCGCGGCACCGCCCTCGGCGGGAATACCGGTCGGGGACCGCTCTCCAGCGCCAGCATCGGCCGTTGTTCCGGTGCCAGCGTGTCGTAGCCCAGAAAATCCACATAACGGTTGAATAGGTTGGCGGTCAGCCGCGCTGGCAGCGCCACGATTTGTTCGAACTTCATGCGGAAACCGGTTACTTCGCGCACCCGCGCCTCGATCCGTTCTTCCAGCTTCAGCCGCTGCGCACCGCCGATCAATTCCTTGACGAACTCGACCATCATCGTTTCCGGCACCCGAAAATAATCGCACAACGCCTTGTTGCCGCTCAGATCCTGTAAGTCGCGCATCCATTCCGCCACCGCTTCGCGGGCGAACAGCGCGGCATCGTCCCGGCGGGGCGCTTCGGCCGGCTCCCCGGCGCCCATCCCCAAACCCAGCAGCAGCTTCATCTTCTGGGTGTCCACTGCCGCGCCGATGGTCGGAGCGCCGACGGCCTGTTTTTCATCCGGCAGGCGGGTTTCGATGCGGTAGTAAATGCCTTCCAATTCGTCGCTATCGGCTTGCAGGGCGCGTAACAACTCGCCGAAACGCTGTTCCCCTGCGCAATCGATCAGACGGCCGGCAACCTGCTGGGCGGCGGCCAAGCGCTTGTTCATTTCCTGTTCCGGGTTGTCGCTGACGTAGTAATGGCCGATATGCTCGATCATCTGCTCGCCCAGTTGCGCCACCTGAGCGGTCAGTTGCCGGCGCTTGAGTTCGGGGTTACACAGCGGGCGCAGGTTTTCGGCCAGATAGGTGATGCCGCCGTCGTTGAGCGCGAAACCTGCCTCCCAGGCCTGTTGCGGGTCGCGGAAGTGGGTGCTGGCGGCGGCGTCTTGCAGAAACGCTGCCCTGAACATTTCGATCCGCTTGCGCTCGCCGGGACGAATGCCGGTTTCGCGACCGTCTTCGTCGTAATCGAACATGTGCTTGGCTTTAAAGTTGGGATTACGCAGCCAGTAGCTGTTGCGAAACGCGCCCTCGGTGTCCCACTGTCGCGGCCAATGGTACTGCTTGCCGAAAAAGTTGAGCAGCGAACTTTCCAGCCGAGTGATCCAGCGGCTTTCGGGCGAGCGTTCGCCGGCCTTTTCCTCGAACTCCATGTCGAACTTGGTCAACACCAGAAACAGCGCGGTCGGTTGTTGCGCCCGTTGTTCCGGCGTGGCGCCGTGGGTACCGGCGATCCAGTCGTACACCATTTCCGGCAGGGTCTTGACTTCCTGGTTGCTGGGGCCGATGCACAGCAACATGCTGGTCAGTTCCTGCTCGGCGCAGTAGCGCTCGAACAGATAGGCCACCTTGCCGCGCAGAAACAGACTCTGCAAGGCGTCGCCGCCCTGGAGAAAAGTCGGCAGATCCTTAATCTGTTCGCGAGAGCGAGCACCGGGAAAGTCGAGCAGGTCGGTGTGCTCGAAGAAATCCCAGGGCTGTTCGGCGATCACGATGCGCAATTCGGCGATCAGCGCCGCCACTTCGCTGCGTGGCAGGGTCACTCGCGCGCCGCCGGCGCCGGTCAAAGTAAGAACCCCGCCACCGCCATCCCCCAAGCCTTTCAGGGTCTGCACGTCGATCAAGCTCTGTTCGCGCGGTAGCAGCGCGTCCAGTCCGGCACTAGCCTCGCCGGCGAAATTCAGCCCCTGCAAACCGGTGTAGAGACGGGTATAGAGTTGGCTGAAGGCCTCCACCCCGCCCCAGATTACGCCGAACAGGCGGGCGCGATCCTGAATCCGCAGCCGGGGCGCCAATTGCGCCGCCTGTTCCCAGTAGCCGTGCCGCAGCAGCCGAACCCGTTCGTAGCCTTTGAAATAGCGCTCGAAATAGGCTTGCAGGTCGAACACGTCCTCGGCGGTCAATGGATCGACCGGCTGGGCTTGCGCCGCCGGCACCAACCCCTCCAGCAACTCGGTCAACTGGGCCTGACCGAGCGGTTCGTCCTCGCTGTGGTCGCAATCGGCGTAATAAGTGTTGCCGAGAATCTTGACCAAATCGGTCTGGCTCAACAACCGCATCTGCACCGGCGCGGCCGGCGCCACTTCGAACCCCGGCTTCAGGCTGAAGCGGGTGACCAGACCGGTGGATTCGCGCCCGCCTTCCGGGTTGATTTCGCGGATGAAGTCGATTTTCTGGCCGGCGAAATCGGCCAGCAGTGGCGCGGTGCCTTTGCGAGCCAAGGCCGAGATCAGATAGGACTTGCCTGACTGACTGGGGCCGAACACGCCCGCGCACATCGGCCGACGCACGGCCTGCTCCAGCCGGCGAACCTGGGCGGTGAGACGACGGAACTCCTTGGTCAGGCCGGCTTTTTCCTGACGGACTCGTTCGGAATTGTCATCCAGCCAGGTCAGGAATTCGGCACCGACCCGGTCCAGGGTCTGGCAGGCATTACTGAGAGTGGCGTCGTTGGCGGTCATGATAGCTTCGCTGGCGGTGGAGTCGTTGGCCTTGTGGACGATTGTAGCGCAGCCAGTCGGATCGTTTGTGGGGAATAAATGCCCGTCGGGTGCGGCGAGGGTGCGGCCGACACGGCGGCCGACGATGATGGTTTGCCAGTACGATCAAGATAGGTGGCTACGGTCGGCGAACGATGCGGCGAAGTGTCACTCTTGAAGGCTGTCGAATGGGAAACGTGTCCTTCTACTCTCTCATTTCCAGGCACTTTTCTAATAAATAGCCGCTTGTGCTGTGACGGCAGGGTTTGGGATGATGATTTCATAGGACTGCGTGGTAGTCATGGCGCTGGAAACCAACTTCCGGGGTTTGGATAGAGCGGCACGGTGAATCGAATAGGGCGTTCACATTGACGTGAGACAAGGAGTATTTGGGGGATCTACTTTAGGGTAGACAGCTCCTTTCCATCACCTATTTTGTCTTGGCGCAGAATAAGACAGAACGAGATAATTACTTGTTGTCACGAATGCTTCGCGCCCGCAACAACGAGGCAGTATTTAATTTACCGCGTTGGTAGTACTGATATCAGCTATGAACGTATTATTTGACCCCAACAACCAAGCTAAAGGAACAGATTCAGTTCAAGTCGAAATGGTGCGTAATACTTTAACAGGAGAAATTCTTGATGTAGCATCATGGATTCCCTGCAAAACAGAAGGAGAAATGCATCAATTACGCTTTAAAATTCGACAGAGCAACAATAGTGAAACAGCAATTCCCGCTCTCTGTTATTTAGACCTATTTTTTAATAGAGTAATTAGTGATCATAGAATGATCTAATAAGAAAGACAAAACACTACCTAAGCGCTCGAGGCGCTTAATGAGCTGGTAGTCCTGTAAAAAGTAGTGACCGAATTATGGTGTGATTTTAGCGGTGATGAGAGGAGTGAGAAAAAAGCCATGATTTGTCCACGTTGTCATTCATTGAATGTCGTTAAGAACGGCAGTATTCAT
>JBATDL010000551.1:0-7346 GCA_049663445.1 Candidatus Competibacter sp. | reverse complement strand
GCCGAGTGGTGGTTCCATCATCGAATTTCCACCATCGACCTTGATGATCGGCGGTCATTGTTTGCCGGTAGGGGGTGGGGGCTATTTCCGAATTTACCCGTATCAATTTACCCGATTCGCACTGTTCTGCATCAATCGATCAGAAGGGCGACCGTTCATTTTTTATCTGCATCCCTGGGAAATCGACCCGGAGCAACCTCGCATTCGTACAGGTTGGCTATCTACTTTCCGGCACTACACGAACTTAAGTCAGTGTGAGAAACGACTACATCGGTTGTTGCGGGACTTCCAATTTTGGCCGGCTAGAGAAGTGTTGGAAAATTCAATCATTCCAATACATGGTCCGGTTGGCACTATTGAATGAACAAAACGGTATGATAAGAAACAATGAAATATCGCTGTTTTCTCAAAAAAGATCCGCTGACGCAGCGTATCGAAATTGGCAAGTAATATTGGAGATAATTCAATGAAAGTGGCGATCCTAGCCGGCGGCTTTGGTACCCGTTTGGCCGAGGAAACCGAAATAAAGCCTAAGCCTATGGTGGAAATCGGCGGACGTCCGATCTTGTGGCACATCATGAAACACTACTCGCATTTTGGTTTTAGCGAATTCGTGATCGCGCTTGGTTATAAGGGCGAATACATCAAGCGTTGGATGAAGGATTATTCAATCTTGGAAGGGGATATGACCGTCAATACCAAGACCGGTGAAGTTACAGTCTATGAAAAAGAAAAAAACGAATGGATTGTTGACTTGGTGGATACCGGCCTTAATACATTAACTGGCGGCCGTATCAAGCGACTTAAACCTTGGCTTGGCAATAACACATTCATGCTCACTTGGGGTGATGGAGTGTCGAATGTTGATCTAAACCGCTTATTAGCTTTTCACCGTGCTCACGGCAAGCTTGCCACGCTTACCGCCGCAAGGCCCCCTGCGCGCTACGGTCACCTGGAATTCCAAGGCGACCAGATAACCAGTTTTACCGAAAAGCCTCAAACTGCTGAAGGCTGGATCAACGGCGCATTTTTTGTGCTGGAGCCGGGCATATTTGACTACATCGACAGCGATCAGACGATGTGGGAACACGAGCCGCTTACAAACTTGGCGCGTGATGGTCAACTTCATGCCTACAAGCACTCATCTTTTTGGCAATGCATGGACACGCTGCGCGAGAAGCATATCTTGCAGACGCTTTGGGATGCGGGCGATCCACCTTGGAAATTATGGAGCTGACACATGCGTATATTGGTCACAGGTTCAATGGGCTACATCGGTACCGTGCTGGTACCGATGTTGTTGGATCAAGGACACGATGTGGTCGGGCTGGATACCGACTACTATTCCCGATGCACGTTCACAGGCGCTCCGATCGACGTGCCTACGTTAACGTCGGACGTACGCGATATCTCCATGAATGCCGTGCAAGGGTTTGATGCCATCATTCATCTGGCCGGGCTATCGAATGATCCGTTAGGTGATTACAATCCAACTCTTACCGATGATATCAACTTCAAGGCTTCGGCACGCCTTGCCCAGCTAGCAAAACAAGCCGGCGTACAGCGTTTTCTATTCGCTTCCTCATGTAGCAATTATGGTGCCGCCGGAGATCAATTCCTGACAGAAGAAGCGACGTTTAACCCGGTCACACCTTACGGTGTCTCGAAAGTGTGTGTGGAACAGGAACTGCGAAAATTGGCGGACGACAGTTTCAGCCCCGTTTATCTACGAGCTTCGACCGCTTACGGTTTGTCGCCGCGCATCCGCTTCGACTTGGTCGTGAACAACCTGACCGCGTGGGCGTTCACCACCGGCCGGGTTTATCTGAAAAGCGATGGTACGCCCTGGCGCCCCATCGTACATGTGGAAGATATCTGTCGGGCTTATATTGCTGCCGTGCAGGCACCCCGTGAAGCGGTACATAACCAAGCGTTTAATGTGGGTACCACCACGGAGAATTATCAAATCCGCGAGCTTGCCCAAATGGTGCAGGAGATCGTACCCGGTAGCCAAGTGGATTTTGCGACTGACGCCGGGCCGGACAAACGCTGTTACCGGGTAGATTGCAACAAAATTGCGCGGGTCCTGCATGGTTTCAAACCTCAGTGGACCGCTCGGCGTGGTGTGGAACAACTCTATCAAGCGTACAAAAGCATCGGTTTGAAACTGGAGGATTTCGAGGGTCCAAAGTTCATGCGTATCGCGCACATTAAAAAATTGATCGATGAAGGTCTGTTGGATCAGAACCTGCGCTGGTGCATTTGAGTATTATTGGTGGAAAGGAGTATACCGTCGTCATGAATCAGCCTATTGACACCATCCCCTGTCGCTCGTGCGGTCGCGGCGGCCTACAATTGTTCCTCGATCTTGGAGTGACGCCGCTGGCCGACCGATTGCTTACATCGGTACAGTTGGGACAGCCAGAACTGACGTTTCCATTACAAGTGGCGTTTTGTCCGCATTGCGCACTGATGCAGATTCTGGAGACCGTACCGCCGAAAACCCTGTTCTGCGAAGAATATCCTTATTTCTCGTCTTTTTCCGACGCACTGCTGCGTCACTCGCGCGAGAACGTCCTGAATCTGATTGCAAAACGCGGGTTGAGTATAGCTAGTTTTGTGATCGAACTGGCCAGCAATGATGGATATTTGCTACGCAATTATTTGGAACACGACATTCCGGTGCTGGGAATCGATCCAGCCGATGGGCCGGCCCGAGAGGCAACGCGCGCGGGTGTTGCTACGCTCAACACCTTCTTCACCCAGGAATTGGCGGAGAAACTGTGTGCCGATGGTCAACAAGCGGATGTCATCCATGCCAATAACGTACTTGCCCATGTGGCAGACACTAATGGTTTTGTGGCGGGCATTGGGATGCTGCTCAAGGAAGATGGTGTGGCGGTAATTGAAGTACCCTATGCCAAGGATCTGATCGATCATTGCGAGTTCGATACCATCTACCACGAGCACTTGTGCTATTTTTCGGTCACCGCGCTCGATCGTCTGTTCCGGCGGCACGGCTTGTATCTGAACGATATCGAGCGGTTGGCGATCCATGGCGGGTCGCTGCGCCTGTATGTCGAACGACGCGAGAACGTCGGTGCAGCGGTGCGCGATCTGCTCGAACAAGAGCATAATGAAGGTGTGGATAGTTACCGCTATTACCAGGATTTCTCGCGTAAGGTGAGAGAGCTAAAGGATCTTCTCGTGGGATTGTTGCGCCAACTCAAGGCTAATGGCAAGAGGATTGCCGGCTACGGCGCGGCTGCCAAAGGTGCGACCTTGATCAACTACATGGAAATCGGCGTCGACCTGGTGGAATTCATCGTGGACCGCAATGTTCACAAGCAGGGGTGCTATATGCCGGGGCAACATATCCCAATTTTTCCGCCGGAAAGGTTGCTGCAAGAGGCGCCAGACTGCACCTTATTATTATCATGGAATTTCGCCGGAGAAATTCTCGCGCAACAGGCGGAGTATCGGAACCGAGGTGGTCAATTCATTATCCCCATCCCCGAGCCAAAAGTGGTCTGAAGATGATATTGGTGCACGGATCGTTAGTAGACAGGAAATCGTGTACGCATGGTTGAATCCTACATTTGCCCCAGTTGTTCCGCTCAGGACATGCGAGTATTCCATCAACAAGCATTCATCCCGACTAATAGTTGCATTCTGCTCAGCTCACGGGAAGAGGCGTTGGCATATCCTCGTGGTCGGATTGAACTGGCGTTTTGTCCCGCTTGCGGTTTTATCTCCAATATGGCGTTCGATGCTAAACTCACGGAATATTCAGGACGCTACGAAGAAACCCAAGGCTTTTCGGAAACGTTCAACGCTTTTCACCGCGATCTCGCGCAACGCCTTATCAATCGCCATCAATTGCGTGATAAAGATATTCTCGAAATCGGCTGCGGCAAGGGCGAGTTTCTGCTGTTGCTCGCCGAACTGGGCGGTAATCGTGGCGTGGGTTTTGACCCCGGTTATCGCGAGGAGCGTGTGTCGGACCAAGCGGTATGCCAAGTGCGATTTATCAAGGATTTCTACTCGGAACAATACGCTGATTATCAGGCAAACTTTGTCTGTTGTAAGATGACCTTGGAGCATATTCATCCCACAGCGGAGTTCATTGGCACGGTGCGGCGCGCCATCGGCGATCGGCTGGATACCCTGGTTTTTTTCCAGATTCCGGAAGTTACACGGATCCTGCACAATTGCGCGTTTGAGGACATTTATTACGAGCACTGTTCTTATTTCAGTCCAGGTTCCTTGGCGAGACTGTTTCGTCACAGTGGTTTTAACGTACTCGATCTGGAAACGGAATATGCGGATCAATATTTGACTATTGAGGCCAGACCAGCTCGGGGCATCCCGTCATCGCCTCTACTGCGGGAAGATGACTTGCCGCAACTAGCGCGCTACGTGGCCGAGTTTCCAGCGAAATACGCCGAGAAACTGAATATCTGGCGCCGTGTTGTCGAGGAAGCCGCCACGCGGGACCACAGGATTGTGCTCTGGGGTTCGGGTTCAAAGGCGGTGTCATTCCTGACTACGTTGGATGTCGGCGATCGCATCGAATATGTGGTCGACATCAACCCACATCGTCAGGGCTATTTTATGCCGGCTACCGGCCAGCGTATCATCGCACCCTCCTTCTTGCGGGAATACCGCCCCGACATGGTGATTATTATGAACGCAGTGTACCGCGACGAAATCACCTGTGATCTGGAAGCCATGCAATTGCAGCCCGAAGTGCTGGCCCTGTAGATAGGGGAGAAAAGGCGAGTGGTGCGATTCGTGATTGGCTGTCCCATCTGTGGAAGCAAGGAGGTATTCAATCTGCTCTGCATCGAGCAGGTTCCGGTCTACTGCAACGTGCTGTGGCCGGATGAACGGCAGGCTCGGGCAGCGGCACGCGGCACATTGACACTCGGTTACTGTGTGACGTGCGCCCATCTGTTCAATACGGCTTTCGACCCGCATTTGACTGAATACACACCAGCCTACGATAACTCGCTGCATTATTCAGCACTCTTCAATCAATATGCGGTACAGCTTGCGAATCGGCTAGCTGATCGTCACGCGTTGTGTGGTAAACGCATTGTGGAAATCGGCTGCGGCAAGGGTGACTTCCTGCGCCTATTGTGTGCGCAGGGGGATAATCAAGGTTTCGGTTTCGACCGAAGCTTTGAACCAGAGCGCGGGGGGAGAATGCCGCAAGAGAACGTTACCTTTTTTCAGGATTTCTACAACGACGAATACGCACGGCGCTGCCAGCCCGATTTCGTGTGTTTCCGTCACGTACTGGAGCACATTCAGCATCCGCTCGATTTTCTTGGCGCCTTGTATCGTTCATTGAGCGAGCGGCGAGATGCGGTGTTGTACTGTGAAGTACCCAATGCCTTGTTCACGCTGAAGGATATGGGTATCTGGGATCTGATTTACGAGCATTGTGCCTATTTCAGTCTGAATTCCTTGGGCACCGCGTTTAACCATGCGGGCTTTGACGTAGTGGCGAGCGATGAGTCGTTTGGTGGTCAGTTCATCTGGGTAGAGGCGAGACCGGGTAATGGGCGTTCCGAGGTGAGCTTGGACGTGCAGCAGGTGCCTGCACACATTCGCCAGTATGTGGACACTTTTGCTGATCAGTACCGGGCGAACGTACAAGCTTGGCGCGAACGCTTGGCGAACATGGCTGGGGAGGGACGCCGCGCCGTGGTTTGGGGCGCCGGCTCCAAGGGTGTCACCTTTCTCAATATGTTAAACGATTACGCTGCCGATGTTCGTTATGTGGTGGATCTCAATCCGCATAAGCAGGGCCGCTATGTGGCGGGAACGGGCCAGCAGGTGGTTCCCCCCGAGTTTTTGTGCAGCTACCCGGCCACCGACGTGATTGTCATGAACCCCTTGTACCTGGATGAAATCACGTCTGCTGTCCGCGCCATGGGGCTGGATACGCAAGTCGCGTGCGTTTGATGGGTCCAGGAATATACCTCAATGGCGTCGCATTTGGTGGTGGCATTGTCGTCCCACGGCTTCGGCCACATCGGGCAGAGTGCGCCGGTTATCGAGGCGCTGCGCAAGCATCTTCCAAAACTGCGTGTGACCTTGCGTACCGCAGCCCCGCGCTTCAAGTTAATCGAACGTTTTGGCGATCAAGTGGGTATTGCGCCGATGGAAACCGATGTGGGCATGGTGCAGCAGGATGCTCAATGTGTCGCGTGGGAGGCCAGCGCGCAGGCGTACCGGGAATTTCATCGGGATTGGGACCGTCGGGTGGAGGAAGAAGCGCGGGTACTACGCGAGTTGCACGCCGATGCGTTGTTCGCCAACGTGCCCTATCTGGCGCTGGCGGGCGCGCGGCATGCCGGTATCCCATCCCTTGCGCTGTGTTCTATCAATTGGATGGACATCTATGCGCATTATTTCAGCACGCGTCCCGAGGCGCCGATCTTGTTGGAGCAGATGCGGCAGGCTTATACGTCGGCGCACTTGTTTCTGCAACCTACCCCCAGCATGCCCATGCTGCAACTCAGCAATTGCCGGGCGATCGGGCCGATCTGCCAGCATGGGCGCAGCCGCCGTGCCTGGTTTGTCGAGCACTTGGGGCTGCGTCCGGACGAGCGCTTGGTGATGGTTTCGCTAGGGGGTATGGAGCTGCGCCCGCCGATCGAACAGTGGCCAGCGCTACCGGGCATGCGCCTGCTCGTCCCGGCGAGCTGGTGCTCCAGCCATCCGGGCACAGTGGATTTCGAACCTTTGGGAATACCGTATGTTGACGCGTTATGGTCGTGCGATGCGTTGATTTGCAAGCCAGGCTACGGCAGTTTTGTGGAAGCGGCCTGCGCTGGGGTGCCAGTGTTGTATCTGGAACGGCCGGACTGGCCGGAAGCGCCTTATTTGGTACGCTGGTTGGAAGACGCCAGTCGTTGTGCTCTGCTGGCGCAAGAGCATTGGCTGGAAGGCGACTTTCTAGAAAGTTTGGAGCGGTTGTGGCAGCAAGAATCGTTGCAAGCAGTTGCGCCGCTGGGCTTACAGGAAGCCACCGAAGCCATAGCAGAGATTTTAGCGTAAATGCGGCACTCACTGCTTAGGTAGTGGTTTATGAAATGCTAAGAGAGGTCATTTCTAAAAATTTACCAAACCAAGTTGATGGCAAAATGCTGTTAGCTCAGTGGGGTTTTGGAATTGTTGTTGGCAGCTTGTTGCTAATATTAACGAGGGTAGTCCTGTAAAAAGTAGTGACCGAATTATGGTATGATTTTAGCGGTGATGAGAGGAGTGAGAAAAAAGCCATGATTTGTCCACGTTGTCATTCATTGAATGTCGTTAAGAACGGCAGTATTCAT
>JBATDL010000550.1:0-3098 GCA_049663445.1 Candidatus Competibacter sp. | reverse complement strand
TATCCAACTCGACGTGGGCGATGCCCGCCGCTTGCCGTATGGCGATGCCCTGTTCGATGTGGTGGTGCTGCATCTGATTCTGGCGGTGACGCCGCATCCAGAACGGGTGCTGGCCGAAGCGGCGAGGGTCTTGCGGCGCGGTGGCCGGGTGCTGATCCTCGACAAGTTCCTGCGGCCGGGACAGAAAGCGCCGCTGCGCCGGCTGATCAGCCCGTTGCTGGGCCTGCTGGCCACCCGCACCAATGTGGTGTTCGAGACGGTGTTGGCGCAAGCGCCGGACTTGGCCGTGCTGTCCGATCAGCCGGCGCTGGCCGGCGGCTGGTTTCGGCGGATCGTGTTGCGCAAGACCGGATTCTGAGGCAGGCGCCAAATCCGCCAACCGGTCCCAGCCTTGATAATCCTCCGGCTCGCCCGCATCTAAAGGCTCAATCCCCTTTAGCCGCGTGTACAAAGATCATGACCGACCACGAAACCATCGAAGCCGAAGTCGTGCGCGAGAATGACGACCCGGGCGAGAACAGCGCCAGCAACACCATCGTCCCCGCCGCCGATATTCTTCCCACCTCTCTGTACCTGCTGCCGCTGTCGGAACGGCCATTCTTTCCGGCCCAGGCGCTGCCGCTGCTGCTCAACGAAGATCCGTGGCTGCCCACCATTGAGGCCGCCGCCAACCGCGAGCAGCGGGTCATCGGTTTGATTCTGGTCAAGCCCGACAGCGCGGAAAAGGCCAGCGGCCCGGAGGATTTCCACCCGGTCGGCACGGCTGCCCGCATGCACCAACTGACTCGCAACGACGGCCACTTGCAGTTCATTGCCCAGGGCCTCAAGCGTTTTCGCATCCAAAACTGGTTGTCGAGCGAACCGCCCTATCATGTGCATGTCGAGTACCTGAGCGATGAAGACGACGCCGGGGTTGAGGAGCTGCGCGCCTATTCGCTGGCGGTGATCAACACCCTCAAGGAACTGATCCCGCTCAACCCGCTGTATTCCGAAGAACTGAAGTTCTTCCTCAACCGCTTTAATACGCACGACCCGTCGCCGCTGGCCGATTTCGCCGCCAGCCTGACCACGGCGACCAAGGACGAGTTGCAGGAGATTCTGGCCACCGCGCCGGTGCTGGAACGACTGAAGAAAGTCATCGTGCTGATCAAGAAGGAACTGGAAGTCGCCAAGCTCCAGGCTCACATCCGCAAGCAGGTCGAGGAGAAGATGAGCGAGCACCAGCGCAAGTTCTTTCTGCGCGAGCAGCTCAAGGCCATCCAGCAGGAACTCGGCATCGCCAAGGACGACCGCACCGCCGACGTGGACCGCTTCCGCGAGCGGCTGGAAAGCTGTCAGGTGCCGGAGGCAGCCATGAAGCGGATCGAGGAAGAACTGGACAAGTTGTCGATCCTGGAAACCGGCTCGCCCGAGTATGCCGTCACCCGCAATTATCTGGACGTCATCACCGATCTGCCGTGGGGGATGTACTCCACCGACAACCTCGACCTCAAGCACGCCCGCGAGGTGCTGGACCGCGACCACGATGGGCTGGCCGACGTCAAGGACCGCATCGTCGAGTTCCTGGCGGTGGGTGCGCTGAAGGGTCAGGTCGGCGGCTCGATCATCCTGCTGGTCGGCCCGCCGGGGGTTGGCAAAACCTCGATCGGCCGCTCGGTGGCTACCGCGCTGGATCGCCAGTTCTACCGGCTCAGCCTGGGCGGGATGCGCGACGAGGCCGAGATCAAGGGCCACCGCCGCACCTATATCGGCGCTTTACCGGGCAAGTTCATCCAGGCCATTCGCGACGCCGAGACCGCCAACCCGGTGATCATGCTGGACGAGATCGACAAGATCGGCGCCTCGTACCACGGCGATCCGGCCTCGGCACTGCTGGAAGCGCTCGATCCCGAGCAGAACACCGAGTTCCTGGATCACTACCTGGACGTGCGCTTCGATCTATCCAAGGTGTTGTTCATCTGCACGGCCAACCAGCTCGACACCATTCCGGCGCCGCTACTCGACCGCATGGAGATCATTCGCCTGTCCGGCTACATCACTGCCGAGAAGCTGCAAATCGCCCGCAATCACCTGTGGCCAAAGATGCTGGAGCGCAGCGGCCTGGAGCGGGACCGCATCCGGGTCGAGGACGACGCGCTGACCCAGATCATCGAGGGCTACGCCCGCGAGGCCGGGGTGCGCAATCTGGAAAAGCAGTTGGGTCGGATCGTGCGCAAGAGCGCGGTGAAGATCGTCGAAGGGAAGGCTGAAGGGCCGATCACGGTGGATAAACCCGATCTGGAGCGCTATCTGGGCAAGCCGCCATTCAAGCAGGAAACGCGGATGGCCGGCGTCGGCGTGGTGACGGGGTTGGCGTGGACGGCGATGGGCGGCGCGACCCTCAACATCGAGGCCAGCCTGGTCCATACCAAGAATCGCGGCTTCAAACTGACCGGCCGGCTGGGCGAGGTGATGCAGGAATCGGCCAATATCGCCTACAGTTATGTCAGTGCCCATCTGGAAGACTATCAAGCCGATCCCAAGTTCTTCGACGAGGCGTTCGTGCATCTGCATGTACCGGAAGGCGCCACGCCCAAGGACGGTCCCAGCGCCGGCATCACCATGGCCACCGCGCTGCTGTCGCTGGCGCGCGACCAGCAGCCCAGCCGGCCGCTGGCGATGACTGGCGAATTGACTCTGACCGGGCTGGTGTTGCCGGTGGGGGGCATCCGCGAGAAAGTCATCGCCGCTCGCCGGGCGGGCCTGTTCGAAATCATCCTGCCGGAAGCCAACCGGGGCGATGCCGAGGAATTGCCGGATCACATCCAGGAAGGGTTGACCCTGCACTTCGTGGAACGCTTGCGGCAAGTGGTGGAGTTGGTGTTTGCGCCGCAACCCATAACCTGAGAGGTTTATCGTGACGATTCGCGACCGTTCCCGTGTCCTGCTGCCGCTGCTGTGCCTGCTGGCGCTGTCGCATTCGCCCGCCTGGGCCGCCTGCGACGATCCGCCCGCCCGGCGAGTCAACTGGCTGTATTGTGACAAACAGGGCGCGGATCTGACCGGTGCAGACCTGCGCGAGGCGGTGCTGACCCGGACCAATCTGGCCAACGCCAAGC
>JBATDL010000549.1:0-2115 GCA_049663445.1 Candidatus Competibacter sp. | reverse complement strand
CATTCGCGGCGGCGCCAACCGGAAGGTGCTGGAGCGCATCCGGGAGACTACAACGATCTTTCACGCCTGGAGCGACGAGCCGTGGATCAACGAAGGCGCGGCGGTGCGGGTGTCGTTGGTGGGATTTGGGCGGGACGCGGGAGAAGAAGCCCGACTTGATGGCGAGCCGGTGGCGAAGATTCATGCCGACTTGACCGGACGTGTGCAGGCGGTTGAACGTGGCGGGGATTTAACCCAAGCCAAGCCTCTCGCGGAGAACGCCGGGGTATCGTTTCAAGGTTCGCAGAAAATCGGTGCGTTCGACATTCCCGGCGATCTGGCCAGGCAATGGCTACCGTTGCCAAACCCAAACGGACACCCGAACAGCGATGTGCTCAAACCCAGTTGGAACGGGCTGGACGTGGCCCGCCGCCCCCGCGATGGCTGGATCATCGACTTCGGCGTGGATATGCCCGAAGCCGAAGCCGCGCTGTACGAACAACCCTTCGAGTATGTCGTCCAGCATGTCAAGCCGGCACGAGAGAAAAATGCAGACCCACCGGTTAAAAGATACTGGTGGCGACATGGCCGACCAAGGATCGAGATGCGCGCCGCCCTGAAACCGCTGACGCGCTATATCGCCACACCACATGTCGCCAAACATCGGCTTTTTATCTGGCTGTCGGTAACCGTGCTACCCGACAAAATGCTGATCGTCATCGCCCGCGCCGACGACACCACCTTTGGCATTCTTCATTCCCACTTCCACGAACTGTGGGCGTTGAGGCTTGGCACCAGCCTGGAAGACCGCCCTCGCTATACTCCTACCACCTGCTTCGAGCCCTTCCCCTTCCCGGCTGGCCTGACCCCAAACATCCCCACCAGTGACTACGCCGCCGATCCACGCGCCCAAGCCATCGCCGCTGCCGCCCGCACCCTCAACGAACTGCGCGAGAACTGGCTCAATCCTCCGCAATGGGTGGAACGGATTCCCGAGGTCGTTCCCGGTTATCCCGACCGGCTGATTCCCAAGCCCGAACACGCCGCCGAACTCAAAAAGCGCACGTTGACGAATCTCTACAACCAGCGCCCGGCTTGGCTGATCAACGCCCATCGCACCCTGGATCAAGCCGTCGCCGCCGCCTACGGCTGGCCGGCAGACTTGAGCGACGAAGAAATTCTGCATCGTCTGCTGGCCCTGAATCGGGAGCGGACGACCGATCCCGCCCCATAAAAAAACCCTTTCCCCCTTGCGAGAGAAAGGGCGTCGCCTATCTCACGCGCCGTTCGATCCCTTGCCGCGCCGCGCCCCCAGCGCATCCCCCAACTGATACCAATCCACCTTGCGGGTCAGCGCCATCACCAGCGCCAGAGCGCCAAACAGCGTCACCGAACCGGCCAACAGGGCCAGATCCTCCAGGCTGATCAACACATACAGAATCCCGAACACCGCGCCGATCAGCGCCCCGAAACCCAAACCCCAGCCCAGGCTACCCAGCACAAAGCTCAGATAATAGGCCAGCAGCGCCACGCAACCGGCGGTGGCGATCGCGTAGGCGATCCCGAAGCCCACATGCTCGGACAGCGACAGCAACAGCAGATAGAACAGCACCAGCGCCGCGCCGGCCAAACCGTACTGAAGGGGATGGATCGCCAGCCGCTTGAGCACCTCGAACAGAAAGAAGGCGGCGAAGGTCAGGCCGATAAACAGCAGCCCATATTTGGTCGCCCGGTCGGTCTGGGTGTAACTATCGGCCGGATCGACGAAGCGCACCCCGATCAAGGTATCGAGCGGGCGGTTGTTACGCAGGTGCTCGAACAACTGATGGAGCATGTTGGTGGCCAGCCGAGTCGTGGACCAGGCGGCGGAAAAACCGGCATCGCTCACCTGACGCGACTCCGGCAGAAACTGGCCATAAAAACTGGGGTGCGGCCAGTTGCCGCGCACGCCGATGCGGGTGGTGTCGCCCACCGGCGCCACATCGAAGGACTGAGTGCCGCGCAGATCGAGCGTCAGTTCGAACTCGACCGACCAGGGTTCTTGCAGGTTAAGACCGCCAATAGGAGCCTGGATGCCGTTGGGCATCTTTTCCTCGGCGGTGCCCGGCAGAAAATCGAGAGGCTGTCCGGCCCAAA
>JBATDL010000548.1:0-3334 GCA_049663445.1 Candidatus Competibacter sp. | reverse complement strand
CCCGAAGCCTTCGCCGGTCAGGCGGTGACCTTGACGCTCGCCGACGAGATCGACGTCGGTCGCGGCGATCTGCTGGTTCACCCCGACCGCTTGCCGGTGGTCGCCGAGGAGTTCGACGCCCGGCTGGTGTGGATGGCGGACGCGCCGTTGCTGCCGGGTCGTCAGTACGACATCAAGCTGGCCACCCAGCTGCTGCCGGCCACCCCGACCGTGCTGCACCACCGCATCGACGTCAATACCCTGGAGCACCAGCGCGTCGAGGAATTGGGCCTGAACGAAATCGGCTACTGCCGCTTCAGTCTGAACCAGCCGGTGCCCTTCGATGCCTACGAGGAGAGTCCCGGCACCGGCGGCTTCATCGTCATCGACCGAATCAGCAACGCCACGGTCGGCGCGGGCATGATCGTGCGCCCGGTGACCCAGGCGCTGATCGACAAGTCGCATAACGTGGTTTGGTACGAGCACCGCATCGGCAAGGCGCAGCGGGCCAACCAGAAAGCGCAGCGGCCCTGCGTAATCTGGCTGACCGGCCTGTCGGGCTCGGGCAAATCGACCTTGGCCAACGCCCTGGAGCAGCGCTTGTACCAGCGCGGCTATCACAGCTACCTGCTGGACGGCGATAACGTCCGCCACGGCTTGAACCAGGATTTGGGTTTCTCCAAGGACGACCGGGTCGAGAACATTCGCCGGATCGGCGAGGTGGCGGCGCTGTTCGCCGACGCCGGGCTGATTGTGGTGACCGCCTTCATCTCGCCGTTTCGTGCCGACCGGGCGATGGTTCGGGCGCTGCTGCCGGACGGAGAGTTCATCGAGATGCATGTCCATGCCTCGCTGGAGGCGTGCGAGCAGCGCGATCCCAAGGGTTTGTATGCCAAAGCCCGCGCCGGGGTCATCAAGGATTTCACCGGCATCGATTCGCCCTACGAAGCGCCGGAGCGGCCGGAATTGGTCATCGATACCGAGCAGCACCCGGTTGAGGAGTGCGTGGACCGGGTGCTGGGCTATCTAAGCGAGCGGCGCATCCTGCGCGGTGCCTGAGCGACGGGGGTAGCCATTTCATGGGGTGGGAAGCCTGGTTTACTGGCGGCTTGATTCTGGCGCTGCTGGGGGTTCTGGTGACTACGCGGGCGGCACCGGACATGGTGTTCCTGGGGGGGCTGGTGCTGTTGGTGTTGGCGGGGATCGTGCCGGCGGCGAAGGCATTCGAGGGTCTGGCCAACCAGGGTGTGATCACGGTCGGGGCGCTGTATGTGGTGGTGGCTGGGCTGCGCGAAACCGGTGGGGCGCAATGGCTGGTGCAGCGGATTCTGGGCCGGCCGGAATCGCTGTCCCGAGCGCAGTTGCGCCTGATGTTGCCGGTCACGGTGTTGAGCGCCTTCCTCAACAATACCCCGGTGGTGGCCATGCTGATTCCCGGCGTGGGGGAGTGGGCGCGCAAGTACCGGTTGCCGGTCTCCAAGCTGATGCTGCCGCTGAGCTACGCGGCGATCCTGGGCGGCACCTGTACCCTGATCGGCACCAGCACCAATCTGGTGGTGAACGGCCTGTTGATCGATCGGGCCAACGTCAACCTGGGGATGTTCGACATCGCGCCGATCGGTCTGTCGGCGGCCATCGTCGGAGTGACGTTCATCATTCTGACCAGTCGCTGGTTGTTGCCGGACCGGCGACCGGCGGTGTCGCCGACCGACGATCCGCGCCGTTATACCCTGGAGATGCTGGTCGATCGGGACGGCCCGCTGGAGGGCAAGACCATTGAGGCCGCCGGCCTGCGGCATTTGCCCGATTGTTATCTAATGGAAATCGACCGTGACGGCGTGGTGTTGCCAGCGGTGTCGCCCCGGGAGATCTTGCAGCCGGGGGACCGGTTGGTGTTCGTCGGCGTGGTTGATTCGGTGGTGGATCTGCAACGCATCCGTGGTCTGACCTCGGCCTCGAATCAGGTGTTCAAGCTGGCCGAGCGACGCAGCGACCGGTTGCTGGTTGAGGCGGTGGTCTCGAACACCTGCCCGCTGATCGGGCGCAGCATCCGCGACGGCCGGTTTCGCAACCGCTACAAGGCGGTGGTGATCGCAGTGGCGCGTAACGGCGAGCGGCTGCACGGCAAGATCGGTGACATTGTGTTGCGGCCGGGCGATATCCTGCTGGTCGAGGCCGGGGTCGGTTTTTTGGAAGGGCATCGCAACAGCCGGGATTTTTTTCTGGTCAGTCCGGTGCCCGATTCGACCCCGTTGCGTCACGAACGGGCCTTGCTGGCGCTCGGTATCCTGGTGGCGATGGTGCTGGCGGCCGGGCTGGATCTGGTGGGCATGTTCGAGGCGGCGCTGACAGCGGCGGCGCTGATGGTGCTGACCCGCTGCGTCAGCGTTGCCGGCGCCCGGCAAAGTATCGACTGGTCGGTACTGCTGGTGATCGTGGCGGCGTTCGGCATCGGTGGGGCGCTGCAAAGCACCGGGTTGGCTTTGGCGGTGGCGACGGCGATACTGGGGTTGGCGGGGGATTCGCCGGCCCTGAATCTGGTGATGGTCTATCTGGCGACGGTGCTGTTTACCGCCGTGATCAACAACAACGCGGCGGCATTGCTGATGTTCCCAATCGCCCAGGCAGTGACGGTGAGTTTGGATGTGAGCATCGTGCCGTTCGCGCTGGCGATCATGATGGCGGCCTCGGCCGAATTCTCCACGCCGATCGGCTACCAGACCAACCTGATGGTGTACGGGCCAGGTGGCTACCGTTTCTCCGATTATCTGCGGATCGGCCTGCCGCTGAACGGGGTGGTGGCGCTGGTGTCGCTAACGATGATTTTCTGGTGGTATTGAGCGGGCTGATGGCGCGGCTGCGGCGGCTAGTGGATTGACGCATAAATTCTGACAGGTAGCGCTTAGAGCGCCTGGCTCCCATGCTCCAGCGTGGGAGCACGTCCAGACGCTCCAGCGTCGCGATTCAGCGTTCCCACGCTGGAGCGTGGGAACGAGAACCTGTCAAATCAGCGTTCCCACGCTGGAGCGTGGGAACGAGAACCTGTCAAAACTTTTGCGGCAGCCCACTAGCGGTTGTCGGCTGGCGTCAGCGCGTCCAGCGGGAACGTCAGCGTGTTTATCTGTCCGAGCAGTTCCAGCAGCACCCGCGCCCGGTGCGCGCCGTCGGTGTGCAGCAGTTCCGCTTCATGGCCGGCGAACGGGCCGGTGAGGATCCGCACCCGGGAACCGGGGACCAGCGGCGACGGCAGTTCCAGCACCCCTCCCTCGCAGACCCGCCGCAGTTCGGCGATCACCGGTTCGGGTACTGGCCGCAACGCGCCACCGAAGCGGACCAGGCCGACCACGCCGCGCGT
>JBATDL010000547.1:0-18308 GCA_049663445.1 Candidatus Competibacter sp. | reverse complement strand
AAATGGCGGCGGTCAGGCCGGTGACCGACACCAGGCTGATCCCCAGGATCATGTAGCCGATCTGGGCCACGCTGGAATAGGCCAGCATCCGCTTGATGTTGGTCTGGAAAATCGCCACCACGGAGGCGCTGAAAATCCCCGCCAGAGCCAGTGGCAGCAGGATAGCGTCCAGGTGCATGGTTCCAAAAGAGAACTGGGCGCCGAAGATGGTGAAGAAAAAGCGCAGCAGCACGTAGATCGCCACCTTGGTCGCCGTGGCCGCCAGGAAGGCGGTAACCGCCGAGGGCGCGTAGGCGTAGGCGTTGGGCAGCCACAGATGCAGCGGAAACAGGGCCAGCTTGAGGCTGATGCCGATGGTCAGAAAAGCGAAAGCGGTGCGTATGGTGCGGGTGTCAGCCACCACCGGCAGGCGCGCGGCCAAGTCCGCCATGTTGAGGGTGCCGGTCATCACGTACAGAAAGCCGACGCCGATCAGGATGAAGGTGGCGCCGATGGTGCCCATGATCAGGTACTGATAGGCGGCGGTCAGCGCGCGGCGGTCGCGGCCGAGGCTGATCAGCGCGTAGCTGGACAGCGAGGAAATTTCCAGGAACACAAATACATTGAAGGCGTCACCGGTGACGATCATCCCCAGCAGACCGGTCAGGCACAACAGGTAGGTGGCATAGAACCAGGGTTGCTTGCGCGCCGGCAGGCGGACGCGCTGTTCCACCACCGGCCGCGCGAACGCCATCACCACGGCGCCGATCATTGCCACGATCAGCAGCATGTAGGCATTGGCGGCGTCCACCCGATATTCGATACCCCAGGGCGCCGGCCAACCGCCCATGGCGTAGGAAATCACGCCCTGCGCCAACACCCGGTCCAGCAGCAGCGCGGCGATCAGCAGACAGAGCGCGCAAGCGGCCATGGCCAGCAGCCAGACCGCCCGGCCGGGACGCAGTAGCGCGCACAGCGGCGCGGCAATCAGGGGAACAATGACCTGGAGCGCGGGCAAATGTTCGGTCACAGAGCCTCGTCTTCGCTTTGGGCGTGGATCTCGTCTTCCTCGATGGTGCCGTAAGCCTCATGGATGCGCACCACCAAGGCCAGACCCAAAGCCGTGGTGGCGATGCCCACCACGATGGCGGTCAGAATCAGCACATGCGGCAGTGGGTTGCTGTAGACCGTCGCCGTCCCGGTCAGAATGGGGGCGGTGCCGCCGGTGATCTTGCCCATGCTGATGTAGAGGATGAACACCGAAGTCTGAAAGATGTTCAGCCCGACCAGTTTCTTGACCAGATTGCCCCGCGAGATGACCACGTAGAAACCGCACATCATCAACACGATGAAAATCCAGTAGTTGTACAGACCGAGGATTTGCACTTTGATTTCTTGTCCTCAACGATCCTCGCAATACGGCGGATTGGAGCGTTGGGCTGCCTCATCCGCCGCGCGGCTTCACTGAATCTTGCCCCCCGCGCTTACCGACCCCTGCCGGCAAAAGCGTAGAAAATGGAGATCATGACCGATGCTACGGTGATGCCGACGCCCAGTTCCACCAGCAGAATCCCCAGATGCTGGCCATGCACCGGATCGCGCGGGTCCAGTGCCCCGTAATCCAGAAAGGTACCGCCCAGCAGCATACCGGCCACGCCCACACTGGCGTAAATCAGCACGCCCAGGGAACCCCCGATGCGCAGCAACCATGTCGGCATGATCCGTCGGGCGTTGTTCAGACCGTATACCAGCGCATACAGCACGAACCCAGCCGCGAAGATCACGCCGGCCTGAAACCCACCGCCTGGTCCGAAATCGCCGTGAAACTGCACGTACAGCGCGAACAGCAGAATCAACGGCAGCAGCAGCTTGGTGATCAAGCGAAGTACCGAATACTGCTTCATCAGGCGTCTTCTTCGTGACCGGGACGAGGCCGGTCTTCGGATCGGCGGCGGCGCGCGCCGCCAATCAGCAGCAGTACGCCGATCGCGGCGGTGAACACCACGGTGGTCTCACCCAGCGTGTCGTAGCCACGATAACTGGCCAGTACCGAGGACACGACATTGGGAATGCCGATCTCCTCGGCCGAGTCCTCAAGATAGCGCGGCGCCACATGCTGGTGAATCGGATCGCCGGGATCACCGTAATGGGGGATATCGGAAGTGCCGTAAATCAGGGCCGCGCCGGTGACCAGCACCGCCAACAGCGGCAACAGCGGCTTGTGCGCGGCGGAGGTTTTCTCGCGACTGGTGGTTAGCGCCAATGTGCCCAGCATGAACACGGTGGCGACCCCGGCGCCGACCGAGGCTTCGGTGAAGGCTACGTCCACGGCGTCCAGTACCACGAACAGGCTGGCCGACAGCAGGCTGTAAATGCCGAACAACATCACCACGGCGAACAGATCCCGCAGCCGAATCACCGCTAGCGCGGTGACCACCAGCAGGCTCAACAATACAATATCGATTAGGATTTCGATGGCGGCGCATCCTCGTGCAAGAGCGGTCGGGGATTTTCGGGATCGGACAGCGCGGCCCTGACCAATGCATGGGTGGCGGTGGGGCTGGTGAACCACAAAAACAACAGGATCAGCAGTAACTTGGCGCTGACCAAGGTCAAACCGCTCTGCAACATCAAGCCCAGTAGGATCAAGCCGGCACCGAGCGTGTCGGTAATGCCGGCGGCGTGCAGGCGAGTGTAGAAATCCGGCATGCGCAATAGGCCGACGCCACCGACGATCACGAAAAACACGCCGCCGAGCAACGCCAGCCAGCTCAGCCCATCGATCAGCCCAGCCATCTAGAGGTCGTCCGGTTCGTCAGGGACATTGCGCGGCCAGCCCATGTCCCCGTGGCGGATGAATTTGAGCACGGCGATAGTGCCGATGAAGTTGATCAGAGCATAGACCAGCGCGATGTCCATGAAGTCGGGGCGTCCATTCATGAATCCCAGCACGGCGATGATCAGCACGGTCTTGGTGCCGAAAGCGTTGACCGCCATGATGCGATCGTAGACGGTCGGTCCCATCAACGCGCGTGCCATGGCCAGTACCATGCACGCCAGGATGCCGAAGGCCGCAGCGGCAAACATCAGAGGTTGCCTCGTTCCAACCCGGTAACCCGCCGGTCCATATCGCCCGCCAGCAAGGCGTCGGCTCCTTCGCGGGTCAGGGCGTGAACTTCCAGGCTGTCGCCGCTCAGCGAGGTGGTCACCGTGCCCGGCGTCAAGGTGATGGAGTTGGCGTAAATCACTCGGCCCAGCTCGCTGCGCTGGCTGGGTTTGAGCTGGATCAGTGCAGGGCTGATCGGTAGTTCGGGGTCGAGAATGCGTCGGGCGACGTTGATGTTGGCCAGCACGACCTGCCGCAGCAGCCAAGGCCAGTACAGGATGAGCTGCGGGCCGAACCGCAGACGCAGCGGCTGTTCCTCGGGATCGAGCTGCTCAACCCGCTGCGCCACGAACACCACCAAGGTGCAGGACAGCGCGCCAAGGCTCAACAGCAGGGGGTTATCGAAAAAACCTGACAGCAACAGCCACAGGCCAAAGCAGAACAACCATAAGCTTAGCGCGTGCAGCATGCCCGTTCTCCGTTTTCCAGCGTTATTGTTCGGGCTCGTCGGTACATGTCGTTATTTTTGCCAGTACTCACCCCACCCTCTGGATGGTCCCCTTAAGAAGAATATCAAGCAACCTACTGTTTTTCGATATCTTTCCAAAAGATCTTGGCGAAGAAGTCGAGGTGGGGAATCGAACGATGCTCTTCTATTTATAGCGTGCCTCCCGGGGGATGCAAGCCAGCCAAGCCGAAGTCAGGGGCATTCGCGGCGAGAAACCGCCCGACCCGCGCGGGAGGCTGGCCGCCGCTCGGACTAGTTCAGATCGGGGTCCCGAAAGTAGCGGGCGCCCCAGTCGGCTTGGGTCGACACGCCCTTGATATCCAGCCGATAGACCGTGATGCCAGGATCGCTGGAGGTGTCGGCCGGCGATCCGGAGACCATGAAGCGGCCTAGCGTTTCGGGGTTGCCGAACATCAACACTTGTCGGTACGGTTTGAGCTCGGCGCCGGGACCAACATCGGTTCGGGCCAACCGCATGTATGCGGCCCGGTTCTTTTTGTCCAGAACTACGCCGCGCCCGTGCGTTTCCGCCAGCACGGCGTTCAAGCCGTTGATCTCGAACACGCCGTAACCGGCGGCTTGGTCGAATTCGGCTTTGGCCGAGGGTTTCAGTTTGAAGAGTTGGTCCAGAGTCTGGTCGCGGATCTTGAGGATGGCTCGCTGTTGTTCCCGCTTGGCTTTCAGGCTCAGCTCGCCGGAGGATTGCGGCGTATCGGTCGTCGGAGAGAAAGCCGACGGCGAAGTACTACTGGCGCAACCCGCCAGCGCGGCGGCCAACGCCAAAACGACCAGCGCGCGGGTAGCGTGCTGGCCGGGCAGGGTTCCCGTTTCCTTTCGGAACACCGGCGGCGGCGGTTCAGTCATCGTCGGCGGATTGCAGGTAGACGGTCGCGTCGTAGCGCTCGCGCGGATACAGCGCCCGCGCCCTGCGGTATGCTTCTTCTTCGTCGCTGGCAACCACCGCGTCTTCGATGGCCGGCCCACCGGCCAGTGGGGTGGCGTAGACCAGATACAGCGTCGGGCGCTGTCGGGTGGGCGTCTGGTGTCTGTGCATGTTCAACCTCCGTCGCGGTCGGCGTCCATTCCCGGACAGGAACGGCTTGGCGCCGCCTAGTATGCGCCGCGAGGCTTTCGGACCCAAACCGCAGGTTCGTCCCAGCGTCGGGGGCGTGCCTTGGTTACTTTCCGCCGCCACGCTTCGGATCGGTCCGCTGGCCGTTCGGCTCGCGCCGCATCGGTCGCGGAGGGCGGTTCTTGGTTTCGTTGCTGAAGCGGAAGCGGCCGGCCAGCACGCAGCCCTTCATGCCCGGATCGCACGACCGCCCCTTGACGTGTCCGCAGATGTTGTCGATTTCGTGGGGGCAACCCCAACCACCAGCCATGATTTCACCTCCAGGTAAACGCGCCGCGCGCCGTGCCGGTGGCCACCGGGCGGGCGGCGTCCGGACCCAAATAGTGGCGGGTCAGATCGAAACTCGGCTCGCCGTGCCGATTGTAGCAAACCTACTCGGAGCGGTCGCAGCGCACCCGCGTTCCGGCCGAAAGTTGTCGAGCAAGGCCGGTGTGACGCTCGCAAGCAGCGGGTCCACGCCAATCAACAAACTGCCGAGCCCCTCATCATCACGCCTCCACCAGAATGAATTCGAAAGCTCCTCCAGCCGGCCGCGCTGGATGGCTTCGGAGTTTCATCCTGCGCGCGTCTCGGCAAATTTCGGCTGAATCGCGGCGAAGAACCACGCCGATACTGGAACAGGGCTTAGGACCCTAGCAGAAATAACTTGGGCAGTGAGCGATCTGTGCCTACGCTTCGCGCATGGATGCAACCCAGGTGATCGAGGAAAAATTTCGCGCGCTGGCCGGGCGGCTGGACGAAGCGACGCTGCGGCTGTGGGCAGCGCGGTCGAGGCGCGCACTCGGCCATGGAGGTGTCAGTGCCGTGGCGAGCGCTGTCGGTTTGTTCCGTACTACTCTCTACGCGGGGTTGCGCGAACTGGCGGCGGCGACATCGGATAGCGAGCAGCTGACTGCTGGGGTGAGCCGCGTTCGCGCCAAGGGTGGCGGGCGCAAGAAGCTGACGGCCAGAGCCCCGACGCTGTTGCGCGACCTGGATGCGTTGGTCGAACCAACGGCGCGCGGCGACCCGCAGTCGCCGTTGCACTGGGCCTGCAGTACGCCGCGATTGGCCGAGGAATTGGTGGAGCGGGGCCATCAGGTGAGCCCGCACACCGTGTGTGATTTGCTGGCGCGATTGGACTACACCTGCAAGCGACCCGGAAGATTCACGAAGGGGGGCGGCCGACCGATCGCGACGCCCAGTTCGGCCATATTGTCGCGACGGCGGCGCGGTATCAGGCGGCGGGAGATCCGGTGGTATCCGTTGATACCAAAAAGAAAGAACGGGTCGAGGACTTCAAGAACGGCGGGCGTGAGTGGCCGCTGAAAGGCTACCCGGAGGCCGTGCGCGTCTACGACTTCATCGATCCGCAACGGGGGCGCCTCATGGGGTGTATGAGGTGGGTGCCAACCCCGGCTGGGTGCGTGTCGGTATCACGCACGACACGGCGGAATTCGCGGTCGAGAGCATCCGCCGGTGGTGGCGCGAGATGGGCCAGCCACTCTACCCCACCGCGCGGCGCCTGCTGATCACCGCCGACTGCGGTGGCAGTAACGGCTATCGCGTGCGGCTCTGGAAAGTCGAGTTGCAGAAGCTCGCCGACGAACTGGGGATCGTGATCCCGGTTTGTCACTTTCCGCCCGGCACCCGCCAGTGGAACAAGATCGAGCATCGAATGTTCTGTCACATCACCCAGATGTTCTGTCACATCACCCAGAACTGGCGCGGTCGTCCCTGGGTCAGCCGTGAAGCCGTCGTCAACCTGATTGGCAACACGACCACTACCGAGAGGCTTCACCTCCAAGCACCACTCGACGACCGGGACTATCGGGCCGGAATTAAAGTCTCCGATGAGGAAATCGCAGCACTGGCCCTCGAACGCGACGAGTTCCATGGTGAGTGGCACTATGGGCTCAAGCCTCGTCACCAAAATGGTTGAATGGGTATTGTTCAAGTTATTTCTGCTAGGGTCCTAAGCATCCTGCGTTCGGGACAATCAACGCATGGCTTTCGTGAACCAGCGTTGCGGTATGTAATTCGCCGTAGTCGGCGCTCACGAAAAAGCCACGAACCGGACCGCTGACGGGCAGGTCGCGCTGGAACTCCAGCAGCGCCTTGCAGAAAAACCGGTTGCAGAGATCCGAACGCATCTCTCGGGGCAAAGCGCAGCCATCGACCTGGTGATAGAGGCAGGAACCCTGGTAGGTCTGGGAGCCCACGCGGTCCAGGTAGGCGGCGGTCACGGCGGAAGCATCCTGTTCCAGATGCGACGCCCGATAAGCGCGCAGGGTCTCGATGTCGAGATAGGCATGATCCCCACCGCCCTGGCAACAAAACCCCCGGCAGCGTGCGCAGGCCTGTTCCAGTACCACCCGGGCGCGGGGTTTCTCCTGTCCGGGGGTCGGCGCTGACGCGCGCTCCGGTGGCCCGACCGGCGTCGTGGCGGGGTCGAAGACGTGCGCGACCAGTGCCGTCAAGCGTTCGTGGAAAGCCGCTTTGCGCTGCTCCGCCAGCGGGACGAGTTCGGCCGTCACGGAAGGAGTGACCACCAAGGGGAAAGAATCCGGTTCACCGAGGCCGAAGGTGGCCAGCACCCGGTCGCGCAGCCGTCCGGCGCGCTCGGTTTCCTGCCGCAGCAGTGCAGCGTAACGGGCCTGGTTACGTTCGTACACCTGGACCGCATAGTCCTTGACCGCCGCTCGCCGGCATTCTGCAGTGGCGCAGGTTTGGGTGGGTCGCTCCCGCGCCGACAGCGGGCGACCGCAAACCTGGCAGATTTGGCCCCGCCGCTGTAACAATGAATAGCGCTGGCGGTACTCTGCCCGCGCGCAAAGCGGGCAGGTCCGCGCCGGACTGAAAGGCAGCGGAGCCTGGCAGATTAAGCAACTGGTGGATGCCATCGGGATCTGGGCATTGAGAGGGGCCGGCATGGCGGTTTGTCGGGGTCGGGGTATTTGGCCGCCAGCAATCGGGGTAACCGCGCGCTTGGCAAGGGTGAGCCGAACGGCTCGGCTAGCCGATCTTGCGGGCTGACAGCGGGGTCTGTAGTAAGTCCGACTCAATCCCCGGACGGCTGCTGATGGGTTCATTGGGGGTACTCAGTCGCCGTAACCGTTCGGTAGCCTGCTGCTGTTGTTGCTGGACCGAAGCGGCCAGCGAGCCCAGCGCCAGATGGGCGAAGGCGGCCAGCGACCGCGCCCGGGCAGTGGCGCCGTCGGCGAGGGCGTCGGTGATGGCCTCGTTCAATGCGGCGGCATAGGCATCCAGGGCATCAAGCAGCGCGTCGTGGCGCTGGGCCAGGGGAGTGAGGCGATGCGCGGCGGGTTCGTCGGTCATCTGGAGGTCCTCAAAAGTTGCTTCTATCCGACGGCTCCGCTGGGCTTTCACCACCGCCCAGCGCGTCGCGCAGACATTGCCTCAGCGCACTCAGGGTGTAGGGTTTCCGCAAAAACCCGAATAGGGGCTTGCCGGCAAACCGCGGGGCAATTTCGCTTTCGGTGTAGCCGCTCAAGATCACCGCCCGCACTTTGGCGTCGATCCGCCGCAGTTCGTGCAGGGTTTCCTCGCCGTCCATGTGCGGCATGGTCAGATCGAGCAGCACCAGCGCGATTTCGTGGTGCCGGTTGCGGTAGATGGCCAGCGCTTCCTGTCCGTCTGCAGCGGTCAGCACTTTGAACCCGACCCATTCCAGCATGCGGGCTCCCAGAGCCCGCACCGACTCCTCGTCGTCCACCAGCAGGATGGCGCCAGCGCTTTTCCAGTCCCCACCGCCCGCTTTCAGCGCGCCGCCCTGGTCGGCGGGTGGCTTTCCTTCCAACACGGCGGGAAACAGCACCTTGAACGTGGTGCCCTTGCCCGGTCTGCTAAAGACCTTGAGCGCACCCTTGTGACCGCGCACGATGCCCAGCACGGCCGACAGGCCCAAGCCCCGACCGGTGAATTTAGTGGTAAAAAACGGCTCGAAGACGCGCCGCTGGGTTTCCTGATCCATGCCGGAGCCAGTATCCGAGACCTCCAGCCACACGTACAGACCTTCGGCCAGATTTTCGTAGAGATAAGCCTCGCACAGGTATTCGCGCGAGCACTGCATCAGTCCGGTCGAGATCGTGATGACACCGCTGCGGTCGCCGATGGCTTCCGAAGCGTTGGTCACCAGACTCATGATGATTTGGCGAATCTGGCCGGGATCGCCGTGCAACGGTGGCAGCGGTTCCTTCAGATTCAGGTTGAGCGTGGCCTTCTTCGAAATGGAGGACTGCAACAGGGAGAACATGTCCCCGACCAGATCCCCCAGGCGAATGTTGTCGATAACAAAGCGGCCTTTGCCGGAATAAGCCAGAATCTGGCGGCAAAGCTCGGCGGCGCGCAGCGAGGTCTTCTCGATCGTCAGCAGGTTTTCACTCGCCGGAGACAGCGGAGGCATATCGTCCAGCGCCAGGCTGGTATTACCCAGGATGATGGTCAGGAGGTTGTTGAAGTCGTGGGCGATGCCGCCGGCCAGCACGCCCAAGCTCTCCAGTTTTTGGGTCTGCTGCATCTGCCGTTCCAGTTGCAGGCGTTTTTCTTCGGCTCGCTTGCGTTCGCTGATGTCGGTGATCGCCAGCAAGAGCAGGGTTTGGTTGCCGCGCTGCGGGTGCCCGAAGAGGCCGTTGATATTCGTTCCTTCCATGTGCGCGTAAAAGGCTGCGTCCGGACCGCGCACGATAAGCACTTCCAGATTTTTTCCGGTCGGGCTCTTGAAAAACGCTCGATAGCGCGAGAGAAACACGCTGCGGTCGTCGCCTTCCATACACTCCGCAAACGGGCTGCCCAACAATTGATTCCGGTTGCGGTCCACCATCCGGCAAAACGTTTCGTTGGCCTCGCAAATCAGCCCGACATCGTTCAGCACCAGATAGCCGACCGGCGCTTGGTGAAACAGGATGGAGAACTGATTGCGGGATTGCTCCAGCTCGGTCATCAGGCGGCGCAATTCTTCGTTCTGCAGCTCCAGTTCAATCTGGTGAACTTGCAGTTCGTGAACCAGCTTGCGGGTCTGCTCGATGGAAAGATCCGATACTTCCTGCTGGTATTCCGCAACGCTGGCTTCGGCTTTTTCCCTAAGGTGCGTCATGCCCTCCTGTTCGTGTTGCGTCATGTGGCCCTTCTCCGTTTGATCGTTACAGGCAACGCCCGGGACGCTGCGGTGCGTTGGGCCATTCAGAGCCTGTATAACTTATTGTTGTCGCGGTTGTTCATCCGTTGAAGCACCGCCCGTGCATTCATGAATCACAATGACGCGCATCGGCCCATCGCCGGACAAGCCGGTGGCGCGTCTGACCAGCGTGCATTTTTCCGATAACGCCCGGCAGGACGAGTAGTGCTGGATGAATCGCGGGCGCGTTCCAGCGAGCACGGCGCGGACTCCCTCGGCGAAGGCGGACGATTCTTCGGCGGTAGCATCTTGCGGGCGCTCGCAGGCTTGCAGGTAGCTAGCCCCCTCCAGCAGGCCGCCGAGTGGCCCCGAACGCCCGCAGGCAAGATCACGCCACGTTTTGTTCACTATTAGAATAGTCCCGTTTTCGTCGAGGATGGCGACGCAGGCCGAGACAGCGTCCAACGCCGCGCGCGCGAAGCGCTCCGATTCGCGTAGCTCGCCCTGGACACGCTCCAACTCACGCGCCGCGTTCACCATGGCGCTGATGTCGTTGAAGGTGGCGTAAACCCGCGTGGGACGGGCTGTGCCTGGTTCGAACAAGGGAATGGCGTTAACCCGGATCCAGCGCGTCTGCTCGAGTGCGGAGTTGCGCACGCCCACCACGGTGGCCGTCACCGGCTGGCCGGTCCGCAGGGCGATCATGGAAGGATGCTGGTCGGCGGGCAAAACCGCACCATCCTCGCGAAGCGCTTGCCACTGAGGATCAGCGGAGGTTCGCCCCGCGATCCGGTCGGCCGGCAGGCCGAGGATGCGTTCGGCGGCCGGGTTGACCGAGGTGATTTCGCCGCGCTCGTTCTGGTACACCACACCTTCCGCCATGGTGTCAAACAGTTGCCGGAAACGCTCCTCGCTGGCCTGAGCGCGCGCCACCGCCATGCGGTGCGTGGAGAGATCCAGCACGGTGAAGATTGTGCCCTCCTCCGGGGTTTCCGGATTCAGCGCCGACGCGTTGAGCAGGATCGGCAGGGCCGTGCCGTCCTTACGCCGCCAGCGCGTTTCCACCGTCCCCACCCCGTGCAGCCGAATCTGTTCGTACAGATCCTTGCCGACGAACTCGAACTCTTCGAACGAGGGATAGAGCAGGCGCGCGTTCTGGCCGACCAACTCAGCGCGGGAGTAGCCGAGCAACTGGCACAGTTGGTCGTTGATTTCCAGAAATACCCGGTTGGCGACCCGACCGATCCCCACTGGCGTGGCGCGGTAAAGGCTGGATAGCCGACTCTCGCGCTCGTCCAGCGCGGCGCGGGTGGTTTTCAGCAGGCTGATATCGATGAAGGCCAGCACGACCCCAGCGATGGTGCGCATCCCCACATGGTAAGGCAACACCCGCATCAGGAACCAGGCGCCGCTCTCGGTACGGACTTCCTGTTCCTGTTCGGTGGCGGTTTCGACCACCTCCCGGATGATCGCGAACAAGTCAACGTCTATATTGTGAGATAGATGATTCACAGGACGGCCAATATCGCCCTCCAGGATTTTGAAAATGCGTCGGATCGCGGGCGTGAATCGGCGGATGGCCAGATTCTCATCGAGGAACAGGGTCGCGATCCGGGTACTGGCCATCAGGTTATCCAGATCGTTGGTCAGTTCGGTCAGCTCGATGATTTTGCTTTGATGCTCGGCATTGACCGTGTGTAGTTCTTCATTGACCGATTGCAACTCCTCATTGGTGCTTTGCAGCTCCTCGTTGCTGGCCAGCAGTTCCTCGTTAGTGGCCTGCAACTCCTCGTTGGCCGTTTCCAACTCCTCGATGGTAGCTTGCAGATTTTCCCGGGTAAATTGCAGCTCCTGCTCCAGATCGTGGATGCGCTGCTCGACCTCCTGACCAAGGTCGTACACCTGCGCCTCGTTGCCGCTCCGATCCTCCGGCCGCACGGCCAGATCTTCGATAAAGATTGCCGCCAGCAACTCCTGCCCACGTTTTCCCGGCAGCGGGCGGATGCGGATTTGCACCGTTTTGGTCTCGTCGCGCCATTTGGTGCGAATGCTGGTGTATTTCAGTTCGTCACCGGTTTTGAACACCTTTTGCAGGCCGGTGGCCAGCGGGATAGCCAGATCCTTGGTGGCGATCTTGGTGATGTCGTTGATCAGCTTGCCGGAGGGCAACCGGAAGTAGCCGTCCGGATCGCCGAAGATGTGCAGCGCTTCCAGTTGCTCGTTGACCACCACCACCAGCGGCAGGTAATCGCCGACCAGCGCCTGCAGGAAGCGGCCGAGCAGGCGTTCTTCTTCCTGAACGCGCGACAAACGTCCGCCGCCGCCGCTCGGTTGGCTGCGACTCTGTGTGAGGCGTGGTTCCTGGAAAAGGGTGAAATTCGGTTTGTCGGCATTCGGGCGGCGCTTGCCCTTGGAGGCATAAATTTTGTACTTCTGGTGCAAGGTTTCGAACAGATCGGCCATCTCGCCGGTCGTTTCGCTGGTGCCCAACAGCAGGATGCCCTGCGGGTTGAGCGAGAAGTTCATCAGCTCCATCGCCTTGCGTTGCAACACCGGCTGCAGATAGATCAGCAGATTGCGGCAACTGACCAGTTCGATATTGGTGAACGGCGGGTCCTTAATCAGATTGTGCTGGGCGAATACCACCATTTCGCGGATGGAGCGGTCGATCTGATAGCGGTCTTCCTTGTGATGGAAATACTTGGTTATGAGCGTCGGCGACAAGTCGGCAACGATGCTGTCGGGATAAATACCGTTGCTGGCGCGCAGGATGGCATCGCGGTCGATGTCGGTGGCGAAGATCTTGACCTCCAGCCGTTTCCCCATCTGTTCCAGCACCTCGCGGCTCAGAATGGCCAACGAATAGGCTTCCTCGCCGGTGGAACAGCCCGCCACCCAAAGCCGCACCTCCTGATGGCCCGCCCGCTCGAACAGACGGGGCAAATGGTGCGCTTCCAGTTCGTCGAATACCTCACGGTCGCGGAAGAAGTTGGTAACCCCGATGAGCAACTCGCGGTGGAGCGTGGTCACTTCACTCGGGTGGACCTCCATGTAGCGCACATAATCCCGCAGGTCATGAAGCTGGTTGACCGTGATGCGCCGCTCGATGCGCCGAGCCACGGTGCTGAGCTTGTAATGAGTGAAATCCACCCGCGTGCGTTCGCGCAGCAAGGCGAAGATGCGTGTCAGGTTATCTTCGTCCGTCAACAGCGCGGGGGGCTGATCGGTCTTGGGGGCATAGGGGTGGCGGGCGAAGGACAGCAGTTTTTCCGGCATTTCATCCGGGGGCAGGATGCAGTCGGTCAATCCGGTGGAGATGGCCGACCGCGGCATGCCGTCGAAGCGGGCGGACTCTTCGCTTTGCACCATGACCATGCCGCCGGCTTCCTTGATCGCCCGGATGCCGCGCACCCCGTCGCTGCCGGTGCCCGAGAGGATGATGCCGATCGCCTTGTCGGCCTGGTCGTCGGCCAGCGAGCGCAGGAACACGTCGATGGGCAGATTCAGCCCGCGCGAGCGATCAGATTCGCTCAGCAGCAGCTTGCCGTGGAAGATGGACAGATTCTTCTTGGGCGGGATCAGATACACCGAGTTGGCCTCGACCCGCATGCCTTCTTCGGCCCGTCGCACCGGCATGGCGGTGCGCTTGGAGAGCAGTTCGACCATCATGCTCTTGTAGTCGGGCGAGAGGTGCTGAATGACGATGAAGGCCATGCCGCTGTCGGCCGCCATGTGCGAGAAAAACGCTTCCAACGCCTCCAGGCCACCGGCCGAGGCGCCGACCCCGACATAGTAGATCGGGTTGGAGGGGGTGCTGCTTTGCTGGGAAGAAGACTCTTGCATGGATTCGGCCCTGGCGGGTCAACGGATGAAGCTGGATTGGGGAACCGGACTCGCGGCACGCGGCGCGGTGGGACACTCGTTTCAGCCCGTGCTCAGCACTTCGCGTAGTTTGGCCAGCCGGATCGGCTTGGTCAGGGTGATCACCGAACGCAAGCCCTTGAACTCCGCCAGCAGACGGGCATCCTTGGCATAGTCGGGGCTGTAGCCGGTGATGATGATCAGGCTGGCGGCGTAATTTTGCTCCACCAGCCACAACACCAGTTCGTTGCCATCCATTTCCGGCATCACCATGTCCATGACGATCAGGGTGGGGTGCAGCTCGAAGTACGCTTGTTGGAAAGCGCGACCGTCGGTGACCACTCGCACCTGATAGCCGAGGCCGGAAGCCACCTTGCTGACGAGTTCGCCGAACTCCGGTTCGTCATCGACGACCAGGAGACGCTTTTCGCTCATTTCACTCATGATTTACCCCGCAGACGAGCCGATACAATGCAGTTTCAGAATAACATGCTTTAAGCTGGGATCATCGTGATCGGTATGGATGGCGAAACCCAGCGCGCGGTCCAATTGCAGCATTGGTTTGTTTTCCTGCAGCACTTCCCCGTAGATTTCGCCGATGCCGCGCTTGCGCGCGTAATCGATGATGCGCCGCATCAGCAGATTGCCCAGACCCAGCCGCATCATCGCCCGGTCGACGAGGATAGAATATTCCGCCCGCTCGCCGTTCGGGTCGGCGCTGAGATTGACGATGCCGTAAATCTCGGCCTTGCCGGGCAAGCCGGGACCGACCGCCACCAGTGCCATTTCCCGGTGGTAGTCGATCTGGGTCAGCGACGCCGCCATCTGGTGCGACAGTTCGCGAATCGGCTGGAAAAAGCGCAATCGCAGGTCTTCGGGCGAGGCGCGCGATACCAGCGCTTGCAGCGACGGTTCGTCTTCCGGGAGCACCGGACGCAGCAGCAGCTCCTTTTCGTCGTTCGGCGAGAGCGTTTCCTCCAGCTCCTTCGGATAGGGGCGAATCGCCAGACGGTGGGCCGACGCTTTGGGGGTGAGACGCACCTGGGCATCCAGCGCCACCACGCCCCGGGCATTGAGCCGCAATGGGTTGATGTCCAGCTCGATCAATTCGCCCAGATCGATCACCATCTGCGAGACCTTGACCAGGGTCAATGCCAGGGCGTTGAGGTCGGCGCGACGCAGCAGACTGTAGCGTAAACGCTGATAGATGCGGGTTTGCGCCATGATCTCGCGCGCCAGGTGCATATTGAGTGGCGGCAGGCCATAGGCCATATCGTCGATGATCTCGGTTTCCGTCCCACCCTGGCCGAAACAGATTACCGGCCCGAACCGCTCGCCGGAGCGCACGCCCAGGGTGATCTCGTAAGCGCCCTCCCGGGGGATGATGGGTTGGAGCGCGAAGCCGTCGAATTTGGCCGCCGGCGCCACGGCACGCAGTTGCGCGAGCATGGCGGCGGCGGCCTGGCCGACTGCGTCCGGGTTGTTCAGGTAGCGCAGGACCCCACCGATTTGCGACTTGGCGCCGATGTCCGGCGACATGATCTTCAGAGCTACCGGTTGGTTGAGGTGGGCGGCGACGGCGGCGGCCTCGGTCGGCGAATCGGCGAACCGGGTTTCCACGACCGGGATGCAGTAGGCGGCCAGCAGTTGCATGGCCTCGTACTCGTTGAGGTAGCGACGGCCGCTGGCCAACGAGTCGGCGATCAGGGTCCGCGCCGCAGCGGCATCGGCGGTGAACTCCTCCGGCAGCGAAGGCGGGGTTTCCATCAGCAGCGCCTGGTTGCGCTTGTACTGCACGATCCGCATGAAGGCACGCACCGCGCCGCTGGCGGTTTCGTAGGTCGGGATTTGCTGTTCCAGCAGACGCCGCCGCGCTTCCTGCCCGGTGTTTGGGCCGGGAAAGCTGGCGATGACGCAACAGCGCCGATCGGGCAGGCGCTGGATCAGCGCATCGGCCACCGCCGTGGCGTCGCTGAGTGCGCTGGGCGTCTTGACAACCAGCACGCCGTCCACTCCCGGGTCCGCCAACAGGAGATCCAGCGCCTGCTGGTAGGCCTTGACGTCGGCCTGGTCGCTGAGATCGACCGGGTTGGGCGGAGCGTTGGGTTCGATCAGGTTTTCCAGCCCCTGCTGGGTGACCTCGGAAAGCTGCGCCAGCCGTCCGCCGAAGTGATACAGCGTGTCGGTGGCCAGCAGGCTCATACTGGAACTGTTGCCGAGGATGGCCAGACGGTCGTTGTGCAGCAGCTTGGCCGCTTTCAACACTTCGACCATTTGCAGCAGTTCGTCGTTATCTTCCACCCGCAGCAGGCCAGCGCGGCGGAAGGCGGCGTCATACACGGCGTCGTTGGGTTCCTGAGGGTGGCGGCGTGGTTTCAGTACGATGACGGGTTTGACCCGCGCCGCGTGTCGCGCCGCCGACATGAACTTGCGGGCATCGCCGATGTTTTCCAGGTACAGCAGGATCGCCCGGGTACGATAATCTCCGGCCAGATAGTCGAGAATGTCGGCCAAGTCCACATCGAGGCTGTCGCCCAGGTGGATGAGATGGCTGAACCCGAAACCATAGTGGTTACCGATGTCGAGCGCGGTTTGCGCGATGGTGCCGGATTCGGTGACCAAGGCGATCTGGCCGGGCAGCAGCGACTGGCGGCTCAGGCTGACGTTGAGGTTGGACAGCGGCACGCTGAACCCTTGGGAAGCGGGTCCCAGCACTCGCAGCAGATAGGGTTTGGCGGCGTCCAGAATCGCTTGGAACAGTGTTTCGCGTTCGGCTTGAGGAATGCCGCGCGTTTCGCTGATGAGCACCGCCGCCCGCGCGCCGCGCTCGCCCAACTGCTGGATCAGCGCTGGCGCTTCCTGGAGCGGTCGGGTGATGATGGCCAGTGCCGGGGTTAGGGGCAAACTGGCGATATCGCGGTAGGCGAGAGCACCCGCCAGTGCCCAGCGTTGGGTGTCCACCGGCATGATGGGCCCGGTGAAACCACCGTTCATCAGGTTGCGGATGATGATGACTTCGCTATCGCCGCCGCCGCAGATCAAGGCGATCGTGTCTGGTTTGAACAGGTAATCAAGGTTTCTGATGGTCATGGCGACAGGGTTTGAGCATGTGCAGGGACCGGTTCGGTTTTCGGTGAACCGCCGAGTTTCGCAAGGTGACAAGGGCAGGTATCGTAGGCGGGGGCGGATGATCGATCAAGCAGCGGAAGGCTCCAACTGGAGCGTGAAGCAATCGGGGTGATGGAAATCCGGCGGGCCTGGCGGATGGCGCAGCGCCCAGTACGACAAACCGCCATCCCGTGCTTCGATGACAGTGGCCAGGGCCAATCGCCACATCGCGTCCGCCGGCAGCCCGTCGAGCTGCGCGATCGCTTCCAGTTCGAAGCGATCCGGACAGACCCGTGGAGTCACGCGCGGTGGCGGGCGCGTGGCGACGCTGCTCATCTCCACGCGGTAACCCGCAAACCAATACAATGCCCAGGCGGTCGAGGGGGCGAAATTCAATTCGTAATAACCCGTTTGGCCGTCCACTGCGAGGAATGCCTCGCAGCAGGTGTGGCGCCAGAGCCTGTCGGCATGGTGCGGTTCGTCTGGAGCGGGAAGGCGCAGGCGGGCCAGGTCGCCTTCTATCCGGTAATCCAGCGTGAGTTGTTCCCCATGCCGGATCGCACGCGCGGCCACGCGCCAGAGGGATGAGTGCGGCGTGGCAGTGTGGGGAATCAAGGAGATGAAAGACATGTGCTTGTGTCAAAAATGGGCTAACGGCGAAAAATCATGGGTTTTTCATCATGTGGGGCGGCAGGGCCGCTGGACAATGGGGGAACCGGAGATTACGGCGCTCCCATCGCTTCTGGGAGGAAGTCGAGCGAGAGGTGGAAAAAGCGGGTGTGCGAACTTGTCCACAGAATCTGTGGATAACTCGGTTACCGAGTACGCCAGTGAGGACGCAAGCGCTTGACCTGCTTGGCGTCGCGTTAAATTGATCAAAATTTAACCAGATCTTTCGTGCGCAGTCCAGCCACATCTGGATACCCTCCATCCGTTGGTAGTGCTTTAAACCTAAGCATGAAGTTCATTAACCATTTTGAGGAGAACTATAGCCAGACCTCTTAAAACCGCCAGCATAAGCGCTGGCTATCAACCTCATTGAATCAGTCAATTAGCTACATGGCGAATCTCGGACTACACTTTTTTTGACCCCAATGATAACAGGGTCTTGTGCTTGCTCGATCATCCAAAGAGAGGAGTTCACCCATGCAGCTCAAGGGTTCCCAGACCGAAGATAACTTGAAAGCGGCGTTCGCCGGCGAGTCGCAGGCCAATCGCCGTTATCTATATTTCGCCAACAAGGCCGACGTCGAAGGTCAGAACGATGTCTCCGCCCTGTTCCGTTCGACGGCGGAAGGCGAAACCGGCCACGCACACGGTCACTTGGACTATCTGGCGCAGGTCGGCGATCCAGCCACGGGCCTACCGATCGGTTCTTCACGCAATAACCTGAAATCGGCGGTCGCGGGCGAGACCCACGAATACACCGACATGTATCCGGGCATGGCGAAAACCGCCCGTGAAGAAGGCTTCGAGGAAATCGCCGACTGGTTCGAAA
>JBATDL010000546.1:0-1623 GCA_049663445.1 Candidatus Competibacter sp. | reverse complement strand
GATCCGGACCTCATCCTGGAAACCGCCGTGGTCTACGCCCCCCGCCTGCGTCGCCGTCTCCGGGTGGTGGTCGTCATCCACCGACACACCCGAGGCATGGCGGTCCTGTTTAGCACCGATCTCGATCCGGTAACGCTCTACCGTTAGTATGAAACCTTTTGTAATTACGGCCTGATTCAGCCCATCGCTGCCTGAAAACTGTCCGAACTATTGTCCACAGTAGCTGGTTTTAGGTACAGGCGCTGGTGGGGGTAGAAAATAGCTGCCGGCGGGAAGGCAACAGTTGTACGGATTGACGATCTCAGCGGCCAGTGGTCCGCAGTCGGCGAATTGCCGCCAGCCATTCATGGGCTAGGTATTGGCGTTCACGCCGGGGTCGAGCTCGCGCCGTCGCGTCAAAATAGGCGTGCATGGCTGCGATGGCCGCTTGAGTTTGCTCTTGGGGAGCGATAGCGGTGGGGCGTTGAATCATGAGTATTTACCTCTCGCTGTAAGGGTTACTGTAATATCGTGAAAAACCACTGGATAGATCCTGCTGGACCTGTTTGCTGGACCTTAGGCGTCCGTTTTTTTCAATCGTGCCAGAAAGTTACGGATGAATTGCCGTACTTCCCTTGAGGCGGTAGTGTCCATTTCTTGGCAGGCTTCGATAAAGGCATCGCGTAGCCCAGCTTCGATTCGCACTACCAGCTTGACGTCTTCATCCTTATCGGATTTCTTTTTTTTCTTACCCATTAGTATGCGCTGTGTATATACGATGACAATACATAGTATGTATTTTGTTATCTGTCAACAGGAGTCGATCGAATAGTGCGGATGAAAACGATCCATAGCGAAAGACCAACTTGACAGCAATTCTCATTTCGGCGATGACTGGTTAGAGTAGTGGAGCACTCCTGACCGGAAGCCCTTGATGAGCGTACCGTTTGGCCCCTTTGTCTTAACGATGGACGACATCACGAAACAGATCCGCCGCACCTTCGAGCGGTTTACCGATTCACACCGAGGGAAGAACACCCGCTACACGCCCAAGAGCCGGGCCATTTAAGATAGAAGCCTATGGTTGGGTTAGAGACGGTACATCACGCTGCGTGCTGGAGCGGTTGGACGTTATCGTAGACATCGGCCGGCGTCCGATTGGCAAGCGACTGGTACGGATGTTCGGTGTTGTAGAACCGAAAGTGAGCTGACAAGCCGGCGCGCGCCTCGCGCAAGCTTTGATACTGCTGGGGCCTCCTCGTATTTCACCGAGCGCCACAGGCGTTCGACGAAGATGTTGTCCAGGGCGCGGCCTGCCGTCCATGCTGATGTGGATTTGCTTTAGGAACTGCGCAAAAATAACTTGGTTATTTTGATTAAAATATGATTGTATGTAGCATGCATGATAAAGAGGCGATTAAACACAAATTTCAGGTACTTAAACCACTTTTAGATGAGAGGAGCCGTCGATGGTGGGCGGCTTGTGAGGCCGAGGTACTGGGTTGGGGCGGAATAGCGGTCGTGTCGCAAGCCACGGGCATCTCCCGAACGACGATTGCGGCAGGTTTGCGCGAATACCGACAACCAACAGAGCGGTCGCAAGCGGTGGCGGTACCCCGGACACGGCAGGCGGGCGGGGGTCGA
>JBATDL010000545.1:0-3347 GCA_049663445.1 Candidatus Competibacter sp. | reverse complement strand
GTGGTTTGCATCCCTTGGGCGGATTGTGGCTTTGGCGTGGTCCCGTTGGAAAGGATCAGCCATCCGCCCCACATCAGAATCACCAGCGACAGGGCGATCGCGGCGGCTCGCGGGTTCAGCTTCCTGGGTGATTCGAGCGCCGCCCGTTTATCCGAAGGCGGGTTTTTTGCTTCCGCCGCCAGCACGGTTTCAAGTTCTTGTTTAAATGCCTTGGTGGATTGCAGGCGTTGTTCCGGCTTCACCGCCAGAGCGAGGCGCAGGACGTTGTCGAGAGCGGGCGGCAGTTCAGGAACATGATGCCGGGGCGGCTTGAGCGTGTCGTTCTGTTGGCGATCCGGCGCGGGCGGCGGAGTGTATCCGGTGAGCAGAAAATAGAGCGTGGCCGCGGCGCCGTACACATCGGTCCACGGACCTTGCTTGCCCTGAACATGCTGCTCGACAGCCGCATAGCCGCTGGTATAAATCACCATGCTGCGGCTGCGGTCGCTGACCACTTGCCGCGCCGCGCCAAAATCGAGCAGGATGATCTGGCCCTGGTGTGTGCGATAAAGGTTGCGCGGCTTGACGTCCCGGTGCATGAAACCCCGGTCATGTACTTCCTGCAAACCGTCCAGCACCGGCCGCAGCACGTTGAGCGCCATCCGCCAGGGCAATTTCCTGCCCGGCTGCCGGGTCAGGTAATCGTGGAGCGTTTCGCCTTCGTAGTAATCCATCGGGCGCGAGTACGGGACGACGAAGTCGCCCCGAAGGGGTGACGCTCGAACGAGAGTTCGACGGCGCGCAGCGCCGAGAACTCGAAGCTCGACTCAACTCGCGCCCGTTCATCGGCGCGAAGCGCCGATGAACACCAGATAGGCGGTGGCGTTCATCTCGAACAGATTGAGCACCCGCACCAGGTTGGGATGCTTCAATTGGGCCAGGGTGTGAGCTTCTTTGGTGAACGCCTTCAAGCCATAGCCGAACAGTTCCGCATTTTCCCGCGAGTTCAGAACCAGCGTTTTCCGGTCGTTGGCTCGATTGACAAAATCGCTTGGGAAATACTCCTTGATCGCCACTTCCATGCGCAGCTTCAGATCGAAACCGCGATAGGTGATGCCAAAGCCGCCCTGTCCCAGCTTCTCGCCGATCACATACCGCTTCAATTGCGTCTGCACGGGCAACAGCGACAGCGGGCGCAGGCCCTTGGGGTTGTATCCGCAGCGTGGACATTCCTCATCTGTCGTCGTGCGCTTACGGAAACAACCCGGACACTCCGTGTTGTTTTGTGACATCAATACCGCCCCTCTGAAAAATTTATAACGCTCTATTTTTATTATGCTTTAACAACGGGGCTCATTGGAATGCCGTGTAGACGCGCTTGACGCCGAAACCCGGCATGACTTCGGGATGGCGTCGCGCTTTATCCTCGTCCGCTCGATTTAAACCGAAAAACCCAACGGGAATCGGTCTGCAATTGCTGGAACAGCTTACCGTCAACGCGCCGCCGGGCGCGGGCCGATCCCTGGCCCGTCAACCCGGTTTGTCCGCCGGTTTACTCCACCTTCATCGTTCCCATCGCGCCGCGCCCGAACTGCCACGGCTTATACATATCCTCCACGTACACCGCCGGTTGCCGGTAGACGCCGGGCGTCACCGCCCGCGCCAGATAGGCCAGGGTGAATTGCCGCTTGTCACCCGCATCGAGATCCAGCGCCGCCACGAAACGGTCGTCCCGAATCTCGGTATGCAGCGTTTCGGTCAGTTCCGGCAACCAGGGCAATTCAGCAGTCGAGGCATTGTGCGCCAGCCGGGCATTCTCGATTTCCAGCCCCGCCGGCAGCAGATCCACCACCAGCGCCTGCTGTTGTTCCCTACCTGCCGCCTCGCCGGTAATCACCGCCACCAGCAGATCGTTCTGGCGGATCTGGGCTGGGTCCAGCTCTTTGCCGGTTCGGGTGTAATAGCGACGGCTGATGGTAAAGCCTTCCTGGGCCGGTGGTTGCGGCGCGATCGGGACCCCGCTCCGATTCAGGGTGTACCAGGCTGGCTGCCCGCCCTGGTTGGTTACGGTCAGCCCTTGAGCCAGCGCCGCGCCCGCCAGCGACTGGTAGAACGGATCGGCGGTCGTGGTCCGCCCATCCACTACCAGTTGCAGTTGCCCCGGTTGTTGCAGCAGCGCTCGCGCCGCCAGTAGTAACCAGGCCTGTTCCTGAGTGCTGCTGTAGCGACGAGTGTTGAAGTCGGCGGCCACCTGATCGGCCAAATCCGGCACCCGCTCCGGCAGCAGTTTCACTTCGGCCAGCAGCGCCAGCAGCGCCGCTCGGTCGCGCAACGGGCTGCCGTAATCGCGCGTCATCGTCCGTTCGGTCCGGTTCAGTGCGGCGGTGAAGGCTTCTCGCGCCCGGCCCAGCTCCCCGTAGTGGGCCAGTGCCGCGCCCAGTTGAGCTTGCGCCAGTGCGTTCGGCAGTTTCTGCAAATAGTTATCATGCAGATAGCGCAGATCGCCGATGGCCGCCTTCTGCACTCGCGCCAGCACGTACAGGTTGTAGGCCCGCCAGCCAAGCTGTTCGGTGTCGAAGTCGCCTTCGTTCACCCGCTCCTGCAAGCGTTTCAAGCCGCTCTGGTAAGCCGCCTCCGGCACCAGGTACTGTTCCTGCCGGGCGCGAACCAGGAAGTCCATGGCATAGGCCGACAGCCAGTCCTCGATCTCGTTACTGGGACTCCACAGCCCGAAGCCGCCGCCGGCATCCTGCAAGTTCAGGATGCGCTGGATCGCCTCCTGCACCCGCGCCCGCAGGCCGGCTTCGGTGGCGTTTTGTCCGACCCAGGCTTGGGCGACCTGATTGAAATACAGCAGCGGCAGGGCGCGGCTGGTGGTCTGCTCCAGGCAACCGTAGGGATAGCGGTCCAGTTCGGCCAACAGTTCGGGTACATTAAGGTTGGGCCGGCTGGCGACGCTCAATTGTGCCTGCCCGGTACCGGGCAGAAAGTCGCTCAACACCTCGCCACCAAGCCGCAGTGATTCACCGGGATTCAGTCGTTGCGCGGTGCGGTTGCTGATAATGGTTTGCGCCGGCCGCACGCCGATGTCCGCTTCCCGCGTCAGTTGGAAGTCGTTCGGCCCCGTGACCTGTAAGTGGATTTGGCCCTTGCCCGGTTGCAAACCGCGCAGGGTAAAGGTCCGACTGTCCTGATTCTGCGTGGCGGAATCGGCCACCGTGAAGGTGAAGGTCGCCGGTTCGTCCACCGCCGCCGCGCCCTCGGCACTCAGGCGCAGTTGATAATCGCCCGGTGGAGCGTTCAGGTTCTGCACGGTCACGGTAACCCGGCTCGCGTCTTCCGGCGCCAGGAAACGCGGCAGGTAAATC
>JBATDL010000544.1:0-2333 GCA_049663445.1 Candidatus Competibacter sp. | reverse complement strand
ACACTCGATAACGGCCGTTCGGCTCGCGCTCCCACCCCTGGGCGTGTTCGATCCGGGCGATGGCGCGATGCGCCGCCTCCAGATCGAAACCTCGGCTGGGTTTGATCACCTTCAGCGTATCGGGATGGACGCGATTCACCACCAGATGCAGGTGGAGATCGTCGGTATCGGCATGGAGCGCATACAGCGCCTGATGCGCCCGCATCCCGAGTTCGTCGAGAAACAAGTTGACCGCCGCCTCCACTTGCGCCGTGGTCGGTTGCTCGCCCTCCCGCCAGCTCAACACCCAATGCTGGATCGGATCCTTGCTGGCGACCGCCTCCTGGGCTAGGGCGATCATTTCGGCCTTTTGACCGGCGCGGGTCTTGCACAGGCAATTGCGCGCGCCCGCATACACGCATTTCTCTTCTTGCCGCCGGTTTTCCGGGGCGTCGATGTAATCGATCAACTTGGTCACCCGCACGGTTTTACCCGGCGTCGAGCGCGGGTTTGCCTTAATCTTTTTGACGATCATGACCCAGGCGCTCAATGGCTGCCACGACGGCGCGCAAGACCTCTGCGGTTTGCTGGGATTGCGTCCCGTCGCTCTCATGGCGCGCGAGCTTGAGCAAGCCACCCAGCCGGCGCAGTTCGCGCACCATCGCCTGATCGGTCCGGGCCATGATCGGCCGCCCGAAATACCGGCGCCGAACCAGTTCCGACACGGACAGGCTGGCCAGAGCGGCATCTTCCCGCAACCGGGTTTTTTCGCCGGCCGTCACCCGCACGCCGATACGCTCGGTCAGCGGTTCGCTTTCCTTCCGGATCTGGGGCACGGGGCTCTCCTGGCTCGATGTTCGACAAGGGCCATCCTGCTCGCCTTAAGAGGACACCCACTGGGTGAAACCCCGGTATTCTCGAATGACGGCCGGCAACCCACTCCGCATGATCAAACGTCCGAATCTGACGACAGCTCATCGCCAGGATCAGAGCATAACTATTGTTTTTTATTTATTATAAATCTATTTTAACATTGGTGATGACGGTTGGATCGATTCGATTTACCGAATGGCTTGATGTCTGCCCCGCCGATCCAAGACTGCATCAAGGCGCCTTGTCGGGTCGACGGATCGTTCGTGACCACCAGGTGATTCATGGGAAAACACGCGCCGGAGTACACGCTCGAACAGATCGAACGCATCGCGACCAAACTGGAGGCGCTGCCGAAAATCGAGAAAGCCCGCTTCGGGAAACGGGATGCGATCGAACGGCTGTCCAAGTCGATTCTGAATGTGCTGAAACGCGGTTATTCGATGGACGACATCGCTGATAGCTTGCGCGAGGAAGGACTGAACCTCACGGCCTCGACGCTGAGAACTTACCTGCATCGAGCGACGACCAAATCGGCCAAGGCCAAACCCGATCCTCCACCGATCCAGCCGTCGAGACCGCAGTCCCATGAAAGCCGTTCTCCGATTAAAACCTCGCTACCCGCAAGTCGGGGGACATTCGTGCCCCGCGAGGATTCCGACGAAATTTAGGCGTTCGCCACCGACGTTGTGTTAACCCGTCGCGGTAACGCCACGAACCCCTGTTTGAGGACAACTGTATGGCGAAACCGATTTACCTGGTGGGCGGCAGCAAGGGTGGGGTTGGCAAAAGTATCGTGACAATGGCGTTGATTGATTATCTTCAACAACGTGACCAAACCGTGCTCCTGGTGGAGACGGACACCACCAATCCCGATGTCTGGATGTGCTACCGGGATGAGGTGGAAACCGCCACCCTGGACCTGGACGAGGTGGATGGCTGGATCGCCCTGATCAATGACTGTGAAAGCCAGCCCGATCATCCGGTGATCATCAACACGGCCGCCCGCAACAATCACGGGGTGAGCGTTCACGGCGTCACTCTCGACAGCACGCTGACCGAACTACAGCGACAACTGGTGACGTTGTGGGTGATCAACCGCCAGCGGGACAGCCTGGAGCTACTGAAGCCCTTCCTGGAGGCTCTGCCGAACGCAGCCGTTCATGTCGTGCGAAATCTCTATTTCGGGGAATCCTCGAAGTTCGAGCTGTACAACCATTCTCATTTGCGGGAGACCCTCGAACGCGCCGGCGGGCAGACGCTCGACTTCCCCGATGTGGCCGATCGGGTCAGCGACGATCTGTTTGGCCAGCGGTTGTCGATTGCCAGAGCCGCCCGCGATCTGCCGCTTGGCAACCGGGCCGAGCTGGCGCGCTGGCGCAATGCCTGCGCCCGGATGTTTGCCCGAATTTCCCAGGAGCCCGCCAGTGCCTCCGCCCCTGCATGAGATGCAGGATTTTCGGACTCGTCGGGTGGTGAGTTTC
>JBATDL010000543.1:0-2554 GCA_049663445.1 Candidatus Competibacter sp. | reverse complement strand
ACCACCTGCACGTTTTCATCGACCCGAACCCCGATCCCGAAGCCAGCTTCCGTGAGCGGGAACGCCTGTTCGCGCTGCCCCGCTCCTCCTGGGACGACTACGATAAGTCCCTACTCTCGCCGGGCGGGGCGGTGTTCTCCCGCGCCGCCAAGTCCATCCAGCTCAGTCCGGAAGCGCGCACGGCATTCGACATCCGGGCCGAGCGGATGACCCCCAACGAACTGATTCGCCACCTGCTGAAGGCGCCAGTGGATCTGCTATGGAACGGCGGCATCGGCACCTACGTCAAGGCCCGGCGGGAAAACGATTCCGAGGTCGGCGATCGGGCCAACGACGCAGTGCGTATCAACGGCGGCGAACTGCGCTGCAAGGTGGTGGGGGAAGGCGGCAATCTCGGCTTGACCCAACTGGGCCGGATCGAATTCGCCCGTCGTGGAGGCCGGGTGCTCACCGATGCCATCGACAACTCCGGCGGCGTCAACTGTTCGGACCATGAGGTCAACATCAAAATCCTGTTGAACCAGGTGGTCGTCAGCGGCGACATGACCGAGAAGCAACGCAACCAGTTGCTGGCCGACATGACCGACGAAGTGGGGGAGCTGGTGCTGCGGCAGAACTATCTGCAACCCCAGGCCATCAGCCTGACCTGCACCCAAGCGGCGGAGTCGCTGGGCGACTACATTCGGGTCATGCGCTCTCTGGAAAAGGCTGGAAAGCTGAACCGCGCCCTGGAATTCCTGCCCAGCGACGAGGAGCTGGCAGAGCGGGAAGCGGCCCGCGAGGGGCTGACGCCGCCGGAACTCGCGGTGCTGCTGGCCTACGGCAAGATCGCGCTGTACGAGGAGTTGTTGGCCTCCGACGTACCGGAGGATGCTTACTTGCAGAACGAGCTGCTGATGTATTTCCCCCGGCCGCTGCAAGCGGGTTTTGTCGAGCAGATGGGAGACCACCCGCTGCGGCGTGAGATTATCGCCACCTACATCACCAACAGCACGCTGAACCGCATGGGCAGCACCTTCGTGTTCCGGCTGTGGGAGGAAACCGGCGAGAGCTATCCGACCATCGCTCGCGCCTACAGCGCCGCGCGGGAAATCTTCGAGATCCGGCGACTGTGGAGCGCCATCGAGGCTTTGGATAATCAGGTGCCCGCACCCGTGCAAATCACCATGATCGGCTACAGCCAGCGCCTGCTGGAGCGCGCCAGCTTGTGGTTGTTGCGGCATCGCCGGCCGCCGCTGGCCATCGAGGCGGTGGTCAAGCAGTTCAATCCCGGAGTGGCCACCTTGACGGCCGAACTGCCGAACCTGCTGCAAGCGGACGAACAGGACGCCTTTCAGGCGGCCTGCCAGGAACTGGCGACGGCGGGCGCCCCGGTCGAGCTGGCGCAGTGGGCGGCCAGTTTGAATGGCTTGTTCTCGGCATTGGATCTGGTCGAGGTGGCGACGCAGACGGCACTGCCCGAAACCGTGGTGGCGACGGTGTACTTCGGTCTGGCCAACCGGCTCACGCTGAACTGGTTGCGGCAGAGCATTCTCGATTTGCCGGTGGCCAACCACTGGCAGAACCGCTCGCGAGCAGCGCTGCTCGATATCCTGTACGACCAGGGCCGGGCGCTGACTCTGGAAGTGTTGCGGTCGACCGATAGCACGCAAACCCCAGAGGAACGCCTGGAGAGCTGGCTGGCGCACAACCAGGCCGGTGTCGAACGCTGTCGGGGGGTATTCGCCGACTTGCGAGCGGCGGGCCAACCAGATTTGGCAATGCTGTCGGTCGCATTAAGGGAAACAGCCAGTCTGGTCCAGCACAGCGGGACGAGATTAGAAACAAAGAAAAAATAATTTTTTACAATCAAAAACCTACCGGCTTTAGTCGGTAGGTTGTTAGGGGCGTAAACGTCCTTTCAGACAGCTGCGCAAGTATCGCAAGCATCCGCGCGAACCCAAGAAACCGCCCGTCTATTGATGCAACGGCAGCAGGCCAAGAAAGCCCCAACTCCTTGAAAGCTCTCTTCAAAGCCCTGATCCTCACCGGGCTGGGACCGGTGCCGGTGCGGATTCCCAAAGTCCGCGACCGCTTTGGGAGCGGCGTCAAGTTCAACTCGGCGCGGATCCCGCCGTAGGTGCGCAAGGCGCAGCGGGTGGAAGCGGCGCTGCCGTGGCTGTACTTGCGCGGGATTTCGACCGGAGACATGCGGGAGGCGCTGTCGGTTCTGCTGGGCGAAGAGGCCCAGGGCTTGTCGCCGACCGTGGTGAGCCGGCTCAAGGCGGAATGGGCGGAGACGTATGCCGCCTGGAACCGGCGCGACCTAAGCGGGGAATGCTACGTTTACGGGTGGGCCGATGGGATTTATTCGACCCTGCGCGGCGAGGATGATCGGCTTTGCTTGCTCGTCTTGATCGGCGTCAATGAACGCGGCGAAAAACGCCTGTTGACGCTGTCGGATGGCTACCGGGAATCCAGCGTCCTGGCTCAGCGTCTCATCCAAGACTTGCAGGCGCGGGGCTTGAAGACGCCCCCGCACCTAGTGGTCGGCGACGATGCCTTGGGGTTTAGG
>JBATDL010000542.1:0-3197 GCA_049663445.1 Candidatus Competibacter sp. | reverse complement strand
AATCCGGACTGATCGGACAGCTTGGCCAGCGCACCCTGCCAGACGGTGGTCTGCTCCGGGTTCTGCAACAACCCGATCACGGTATTCAGTGCCTGTAAGCGACCGAACATCGCTTCCGCCGCCTCGTCGTCCAGTGAGCTGCACGCGGGTGGGAGGCCGATGGCGATGCGGGTGATCAACCCGTCCACCACATGCCCGACCAGCCCGGCATCGGTCTGGCGGACATTGCCGTAACGCAATACCCGAGCCAGCGGCGGCAGGCTGTCCATCAGGTGCGGAATGTCGCTGGTCAGCGCGGCGATGTTTTGCAGGCGCTCCATCACCTCGCCGATGGCGTTCGGCAGTTCGGCCAGCAGCGTTTTTTCGACCAGATCGGTCAACGGGCTCAACTGTTCGCTGTGTTGGGCCAGGTCGCGGACGCGGGCGGTGGCGGCGTCCCACACAGTATTGCCCCACAGGTTGGCCTCGATCACCGCCACCGCCAATTCCGGTTGCCATTGCAGCCGCCAGTGCTCCTTAAAAGTACCCTTGCCACTGGCGCGCTCGGCCCGGCCCCAAGGGATATCGAGCAGATTCAAGCGGTGCAGCAGATAACTGCGCTCCAGATCGTTCGGCTTGCGCAAATCCAGTTCCAGCAAGCGCTGGCTTGCCTCCGGCGATAATCGCAAGCGCTTCTGCTGGCGCTGCACATCCTGCTGCAAGGGCAACATCGGGGTGCCGTCGGGCACTTCGCCCAGCCGTTCGCCGATAGCCAGTTGTTCTTCGATCAGCCGCAGCGGCGCGGCCTCACCGTGGCACAGCACAGCCAGCGCCGCCTCGTTCAATTCTTCCAGTGTCGGCCGGGGCCGGTTACGCAAAGCAGCCAGCGCCTCGGCCAGTCGTGCCGCCTCGATCACACTGGCGGTGGACGCGATCAGATCGTGCGCGCGCAACAGTTGGGCGATGCGGGCCAGCCAGCGGGTGGTCGGCTCGCCGGCGCTATCCCAAAGGTGTTGGTAAAACCCCGGTGCTTCCACGCCCGCGCCGTAGCCGCTGGCGTGGGTCAGCCGGCCATGGGTCCACGGCACCCAGGTCGCGGCTAGCTTGCGCTTAGGCAAGCCCTTGAGGCGGGCGTTGTCCTCGCGGGCCGGTGGCGAATCGCTCAGGGCGGGGACGTGCCAGGCGCCGCAAATGACGGCGATGCGTTCGAAGCCTTCCTTGCGCGCCGCGCGCAATTGGACCCGCATCGCCGCCTCGCGCCGCTGTTCCTCTTCTTCCGGCGGCGATTGAGCATCGGCCTCGGCCCGCAGCGCCGTCATGAGTTCCTGAATCGCCTGGAACAGCTCGCGGCTATCCTGACGTTGCTCGACCAGATGTTCCCACCAACGCTCGCCGTCACCGTAACCGGCTGCTTCGGCAACCCAGCGTAACGGATCGCGGCGAAGATCGGGCAGGGTGGACGCTTCATCCAAATCCTCATCCGAATCCTCGCTCTCTTCCGCGAGGGTGACCGCCGAGGGTTCGCTGGAACCGGCATCAGCGGCGACCTCGTCCACCGGTCCGACCGGCTCCACCGCAGGTTCCGCTTCGATCTCCAACGCCAGGCGGATCGTTTGCGGCAGATCCATGAGACGCACCGGAATGTCGTTTTGCAGGCCGTGGCGGATCGCCTGCCATTCCGGGGAAAATTCGGCGAAGGGATAGTAAACGGCGCGGCGTGGTTCGGTGGGATCGTACAGCAGCAGCGCCACCGGCGGCTTCATGCCGGGGTCGGCGGCCAGCGGCAGCACATTCTGGGCGTCGGGCGGGCCTTCGACCAGAATCAGATCCGGGCACAACTCCGTCAGCGCCTTCAACACGCTGCGCGCCGAACCCGGTCCGTGGTGACGGATGCCAAAAATCGCGGGATCGTTCATGGCCGCCCGCGCTACGAGACGTCGCGGCAAGCGCGATAGAGATCCTTCCAGCCGTCGCGTTCCTTGACGATGGTTTCCAGATACTCGCGCCAGACGATGGCGTCCTGCACCGGATCCTTGACCACCGCCCCGACCAGGCTGGAGGCGAGGTCGCCGGCCTGCAAGCGCCCGTCGCCGAAATGCGCCGCCAGCGCCAGTCCGTTGTTCAGCACCGAAATCGCCTCGGCCACGCTCAAGGCGCCGCTGGGCGATTTCAGTTTGGCCTTGCCGTCCATCGTCACGCCGGCGCGCAGTTCGCGGAAAATGATCACCAACCGGCGGATTTCTTCCAGCGCCGGCGCTTCGGCCGGCAGTTCCAGCGCCCGACCCAGCGCGGCCACCCGCTGTTGAACGATCTCGATTTCCTCCTCCAGCGTGTCCGGAGTTGGCAGCACCACGGTGTTGAAACGCCGCTTCAGAGCGCTGGACAGCTCGTTGACCCCCCGGTCGCGGTCGTTGGCGGTGGCGATGATATTGAAGCCCTTGAGCGCCTGTACTTCGGTATCCAGTTCCGGGATCGGCAGGGTTTTCTCGGACAGCACGGTGATCAGCGCATCCTGCACGTCGGAAGGAATGCGGGTCAGTTCCTCGATTCGGGCGATGCTGCCGTTTTGCATGGTGCGCATCACCGGACTGGGGACCAGCGCCGCCAGCGACGGGCCTTCAGCCAGCAGGCGCGCGTAGTTCCAGCCATAGCGGATCGCCTCTTCGCTGGTGCCGGCGGTGCCCTGCACCAGCGTGGTGGAATCACCGGAAATGGCCGCCGCCAGATGCTCCGACACCCAGGTCTTGGCGGTGCCGGGCACGCCCAGCAGCAGCAGGGCGCGGTCGGTGGCCAGCGTAGCGACGGCGACTTCCATCAGCCGGCGGTTGCCGATGTATTTGGGGGTGACGATGAAGCCGTTGTCCAGCGTGCCGCCCAACAGGTAACCCGTTACCGCCCGTGGCGACAAATGCCAGTTGGGCGGCCGGGGGTGCCGATCGGTCTCAGCCAAAACGTGCAGCTCTTCGGCGAATTGCTGTTCCGCGTGTTCTCGTAGCAGGGTGCTCATACGCATCGGATTCCTGGCGGCGGCTCGACCGCCCAGTGGTCGAAAGGATTAACGTCGAAAGGATTAACGGTGTGTAGTCTGTATCAATGGTTCGGACAGTTTTGGGTTTCATCTTGGTCACATCGGGTGATGGAACTCTCTGAAAATCCAGATCTTCGAGCAGCCCCCATAGGCCAAGCAAAATCAACAGGTTATTTTATAAAACTCAGGG
>JBATDL010000541.1:0-2248 GCA_049663445.1 Candidatus Competibacter sp. | reverse complement strand
GCCTTTACCACGCCGATCACCACCCAATGCACAGTGGTCGAAGGCGCCGTGACCCGCACCTTCCAGGTCACCATCGCGCCGCCGGGAACGGGTTCGGCCGATATGATGACTCCCACTCCCGCCGCCGCGCCCGTCGCCTCAGCCACGCCGGCCAGCACCGGTCAACTCACGCCGGTATTTTCGCCATTCGAAGGCAAGGTCGAATTGGTGGACATCAACGTGAAGGTGGGCGAGGTGGTCAGCAAGGGTCAGGTCGTAGCCGCCGTCGAGGCGATGAAAGCCAAACACGATGTGCGCGCGCCCTGCAACGGTACGGTGGTGGAAATCCATGCCGATCTCGGCAGTGAGGTCTCCGCCAACAAGCCCATCCTGACTCTCGGCGGCTGACATGGATACCTTGGTACAACTGATCGCCCAAAGCGGTTTCCGCGGCCTCACCTGGCAGAACCTGGTCATGTTCGGAATCGCCGTACTGTTGATCTATCTGGCGGTGAAGAAAAACTACGAGCCGCTGCTGCTGATCCCCATCGGCTTTGGCGCAATGCTCGCCAATCTGCCGGCGGCCATGCTCGACGCTTCCAGCGGCTTTCACGCAGAAGCCGGTCAAACCGTGCCCTTGCTGCAACTGATCTACAGCATGGGCATCAAGACCCAGTTGTTGCCACCGGTGATTTTCATGGGGGTGGGCGCGCTGACCGACTTTCGGCCGCTGATGAGCCGGCCGATCACCCTGCTGCTCGGCGCGGCGGCCCAGTTGGGCATCTTCATCGCCGCCCTGGGCGCTTTCTACCTGTTCGGCTTCAAGATTGAGGAAGCGGCATCGATCGGCATCATCGGCGGGGCGGACGGACCGACCTCCATCTACCTGACCGCCATTCTCGCCCCGCACCTGTTGGGCGCGGTGGCGGTGGCCGCCTACAGCTATATGGCGCTGGTGCCGGTGATCCAGCCACCGATCCTGCGCCTGCTGACCACCCCCGAGGAGCGCGCCATCAATATGCCCCAAGCCCGGCCGGTGTCGCAGACGGCGGTCATCATTTTTCCAATCTTCATCACCGTGCTGACCGCCTTGGCCATCCCTTCCAGCGCCCCGTTGATCGGCATGCTGATGTTCGGCAACCTGCTGCGGGAATCCGGCGTCACCGACCGACTGAGCAAGACCGCCGGCGGCACGCTGATCAACATCGTCACCATCTTCCTCGGTCTGGTGGTCGGGGCCACCATGCAAGGAGACACCTTCCTCAGCCCGCAAACCCTGTTCATTCTGGTGCTGGGAGCGGTGGCCTTCGCCTGCAGCACGGCGGGAGGGATTCTGTTCGCCAAGCTGCTCAACCTGATTCTGCCGGAAGGCAAGCGCATCAATCCCTGCATCGGCGCGGCCGGGGTGTCGGCGGTGCCGATGTCGGCTCGGGTGGTGCAAAAGTTCGTTTCCGAACAGACCGATGGACAAGTCAATCCGTTGATGGCCGCCATGGGTCCCAACGTGGCCGGCGTGATCGGGTCGGCGGTGGCTGCCGGCATGTTCCTGGCACTGCTGCGTTAATCCATCGGTTACAAAGCAGGCTTAAGCTTTCCACCATTCCCTCACCAGCCGAAGAGAGCACCCAATCCATGGCCAGTAACTCTCCCATCAGTATTGGTGTCCTGACCAGCGGCGGCGATGCCCAGGGCATGAACGCCGCAGTGCGCGCGGTGGTCCGCTCCGCGCTATATCAAGGCGCTGCGGTCCATGCCATCTTCGAAGGCTATCAGGGGATGGTGGACGGTGGCGACCGCATCCGCGTACTCTCCTGGGATGATGTCGGCAGTATCCTGCACCGGGGTGGCACCGTCATCGGTACCGCCCGCTGCCCGGCGTTTCGCGAGCGGGAAGGCCGGCTGACCGCCGCCCGCAATCTGATCCAGCACGGTATCGACCGGCTGGTGGTGATCGGCGGCGACGGCAGCCTGACCGGCGCCAATCTGTTCCGCCAGGAATGGCCGAGCCTGCTGGCGGAACTGGTCCAGCGCGGCGATATCGACGAGCCCACCGCGCAACAACACCCGGCGTTGATGATCGCCGGGCTGGTCGGTTCCATCGACAACGATATGGTCGGCACCGACATGACCATCGGCGCCGATTCCGCCCTGCACCGCATCATCGAAGCCATCGATGCGCTGACCAGCACGGCGGCCAGCCACCAGCGCAGTTTCGTGGTCGAGGTCATGGGTCGGCATTGTGGCTACCTGGCGCTGACCAGCGCCATCG
>JBATDL010000540.1:0-2938 GCA_049663445.1 Candidatus Competibacter sp. | reverse complement strand
CGCCGCGCCGCTGGGCGAGGTGACGACGCCGATTCGCTGGGGAAAGCGGGGCAGGGATTTTTTACGGTCCGGAGCGAACAGCCCTTCCCGCTCCAACCGCAACCGCAGTTCGTCGTAAGCTCGCCGCAGCGCGCCGGCGCCGGCTTCCTCCATATACTCGACGATGAGCTGGAAATCGCCGCGCGGTTCGTACAGGCTGACGCGACCCCGTAGCAGCACCTGCTGACCGTTGCGCGGGCAATCGCGGAACAGCAGGGCGCGATTCTGAAACAGCGCGCAGCGGATTTGCGCCTTGGCATCCTTGAGCGAGAAGTAGATATGCCCTGAAGACGGGCGGGACAGGTTGGAGATCTCGCCCTGTACCCAAACATCGGGAAAACGATTTTCCAGCAGCCAGCGAACCGCTTGCGACAGTTCGGAGACGGTGTGGATGTTGTGATGGGATCGCATTGAGGCGTTAAAACCCAAATATTTTTGTCATCCCGGCCAGCCGTTTTCGCTCACTAATTCACTCAGTGGCGCGCCGCAAGGCGGTGTTGGTAATGCGGATAAAACGCCACGGCTGCATGAATCCCACGCTCGGCGCTTGATGAGCCGCCGCCAGCAGGCGCGCGAGTTGTTCTTCCGGGACCTGACCGCGCTGGAAATGACGGATATCCCGGCGCAGGGCGATAGTTTTGTACACCGCGCTGATTTCAGCGTCGCTGAAGCGGTGTTTTGGATCGGGCGCCAGAATGCCGCTGGTGTTGGAAAAGGGCTGATCGATGGCTGTCATCGTAAGAATATAGCTTGCTGGTGTTGAAGGCGTTTCGAGGGTGACCACGCTGACAGTGCTCCGGCCCTGCGGTCCGGCTGATTTCCCGTTTACCGGGGGGGCGTCATGGCATAAACTTACCGGCTTGTTTTTCGCCCAGTCTTGAGGTCCCGCCATGCGAATCGTTCAAGAAGCCCTGACCTTCGATGATGTCCTGCTTCTTCCCGCCTATTCCGCAGTGCTGCCCAAGGATGTCAGCCTCAAGACACAGTTGACTCGCGCCATCAGCCTCAATATCCCGCTGGTGTCGGCGGCGATGGATACGGTCACCGAATCACGGCTGGCCATCGCCCTGGCTCAGGAGGGTGGTATCGGTATTATCCATAAAAATATGCCGGTTGAAAAACAGGCGCAAGAAGTGCGGCGGGTGAAAAAGTACGAAACCGGAGTTATCAACGATCCCATCGTTACCGGACCGCACGCCACCATCCGCGAGGTATTGGCGCTGACTCGCGCCCACCACATTTCCGGCGTGCCGGTGGTCGACGGCGAGGATCTGACCGGTATCGTTACCAGCCGCGACCTGCGCTTTGAACACAACCTGGATGCGCCGGTTAGCGCTGTCATGACCCCGAAGGAACGGCTGGTGACGGTGCGGGAAGGCGCAAGCCGGGAGGAAATCGTTGCCCTGCTGCACAAGCATCGCATCGAAAAAGTGCTGGTGATCAACGACCGCTTCCAGTTGCGCGGCATGATCACGGTGAAGGATATCCAGAAATCCAGCGATTTCCCGCTGGCCTGCAAGGACGAATGGGGGCGCTTGCGCGTCGGCGCGGCGGTGGGCACCGGCGATGATACCGAGGAGCGGGTGAGTGCCCTGGTGAATGCCGGTGCCGATGTGCTGGTGGTGGACACCGCTCATGGTCATTCCCGTAACGTGCTGGATCGGGTGCGCTGGGTCAAGGCGAATTTTCCCCAGGTGCAGGTGATCGGCGGCAACATCGCCACCGCCGCCGCCGCCCGCGATCTGGTGGAGGCGGGCGCGGATGCGGTCAAGGTCGGGATCGGTCCCGGCTCGATCTGCACCACCCGCATCATCGCCGGGGTCGGCGTGCCGCAGATCAGCGCCGTGGCCAACGTCGCCGAGGCGCTGCACGATTGCGATGTGCCGGTGATCGCCGATGGTGGCGTGCGCTACTCCGGCGATTTGGCCAAGGCCATCGCCGCCGGTGCCCATTCGGTCATGATCGGCAGCCTGTTTGCCGGCACCGAGGAAGCGCCCGGCGAGGTGGAGCTCTATCAGGGGCGGTCCTACAAGTCCTATCGCGGCATGGGTTCGATGGGCGCCATGACCCAGCAGCACGGTTCCAGCGACCGTTATTTTCAGGAGGGCAGCGCGGTGGAGAAACTGGTGCCGGAAGGAATCGAGGGCCGGGTGCCCTACAAGGGCAGCGTGCTGGCCATCATCAACCAAATGATGGGCGGGTTGCGCTCCAGCATGGGTTACGTCGGTTGTTGGGATATCGCCGAGATGCGCGTCAAGCCGGCGTTTACCCGAGTGACGGGCGCCGGGATGCGCGAAAGCCATGTTCACGATGTGAGCATCACCAAGGAAGCACCGAACTACCGGGTGGATTAAACATGAGTTCCCGCGATATCCACCTTGACCGCATTCTGATTGTCGATTTCGGTGCCCAGTACACTCAACTGATCGCCCGTCGGGTGCGGGAGATTGGTGTCTACTGCGAAATTCAACCTTACGACGCCGATCCGGCGGCATTGAGCGAGTTTCGTCCACGAGGGGTCATCCTGTCGGGCGGCCCGGAATCGACCACCGTGGCCGACGGACCGCGCATTCCCCAGGCCGTCCTTGAATTGGATACGCCACTGCTGGGCATCTGCTACGGCATGCAGTCCATGGCGATGCAACTCGGCGGTCGGGTGGAGCCGTCCGATCATCAGGAATTCGGCTACGCCCAAGTCCGCGCCCACGCCCATTCTGCTCTGCTGCGCGACATCGAGGATCACGCCAGCCCGGAAGGCTACGGCCTGCTGGATGTGTGGATGAGTCACGGCGACCAGGTGGTCGAGTTGCCGCCCGGTTTCACCCGAATCGCCAGCACCGCAACCTGTCCGATCGCCGGCATGGCCGACGAGGATAGACGCTGGTACGGGGTGCAGTTT
>JBATDL010000539.1:0-1832 GCA_049663445.1 Candidatus Competibacter sp. | reverse complement strand
GTCCTCCTGGGAAGCCGAACAACGCGCTTTCGAACCGGCCGCCGGTCGTCGGCGCGGTGATAGCGCGGCGCTGGACGACCGGGCGGCGGCGCTCATTCTGGAAAGCTGGTTCAACCAACAACGGAGCCTCGCATCGTGCGCGACGCCGAATTCCTGATCGAAGTGATGGCCGGACAGCTACAGGCCCTGCTGGTCCGGCGCGGCATCGTCGAACCGGCGCTGGTGGGGATTCACACCGGCGGCGTCTGGGTCGCCGAGCGCCTGCACCAGCGGCTCGGAATCGCTACGCCGCTCGGCCGGCTGGATATTTCCTTTTACCGCGACGATTTCAGCCGGATCGGCGTCAACCCGCAAGTCCGCCCGTCGGAACTGCCGTTCGATGTGGACGACCGCCACGTGGTGCTGATCGACGACGTGCTCTATACCGGTCGTACCGTGCGCGCCGCGCTGAACGAACTGTTCGACTACGGCCGCCCGGCGTCGGTGCTGCTGGCGGTGCTGGTCGATCGTGGCGATCGGGAGCTGCCGGTCGAAGCTAATGTGGTCGGCACCCAGCTGAAGCTGCCGCCCGGCCAGCAGATCCAGCTTGTCGGCCCCGAACCCCTGCAACTGCTGATTCAAACCGCGCCATGAGCGCCACCAATCTCCAACTGGACGCCCAGGGCCGGCTGTTGCACTTCCTGACCGTGGAAGGGCTGACCCGTCGCCATCTGACGGAAATCCTCGATACCGCCGAATCGCTGCACGGCGTGGCCGAGCGGCGAGTCAAGAAGCTGCCGACCCTGCACGGCAAGACCGTGGTCAACCTGTTTTTCGAGGCCAGCACCCGCACGCGCACCACCTTCGAACTAGCGGCCAAGCGGCTGTCGGCCGACGTGCTGAACCTCAACATCGCCACCTCGGCCACGACCAAGGGCGAAAGCCTGCTCGACACCCTGCGCAACATCGAGGCGATGCAATGCGACATGTTCGTGGTGCGCCACGCGCAAAGCGGCGCGGCGGAATTCATGGCCCGCCATGTCAAGCCGCACATCGCGGTCCTCAACGCCGGCGACGGCTGTCACGCCCATCCTACCCAGGGGATGCTGGATGCATTCACCATCCGCCGCCACAAACCGGATTTCCCCAGCCTGCAAGTCGCCATCGTCGGCGATATCCTGCACTCGCGGGTGGCCCGTTCCCTGATCCACGCGCTCAATATCCTCGGCGCCGGCGAAGTCCGGGTGATCGCCCCGCGCACCCTGCTGCCGGCCTGGGTGGAAAGCTTGGGTGTGCGGGTCTTCCACAGCCCACAAGCCGGGCTGCGGGAGGTGGATGTGGTCGTCATGCTGCGCCTGCAGCGAGAGCGGATGGAAGGGGCGCTGCTACCGACCGAGCAGGAATTCTTCCAGCAGTACGGCTTGACCGAGGAGCGGCTGGCGCTGGCCAAACCGGATGCCATCGTCATGCATCCCGGCCCGATCAACCGTGGCGTGGAAATCGACTCGCGGGTAGCGGACGGGCCACGTTCGGTGATCCTGGAGCAGGTCACTAACGGTATCGCCGTGCGCATGGCGATCATGTCGATCACGCTGGGCAACCACGCCCGACCGGTCGAGGAAGACGCCTGATGCACATTGCCATCGAGGGCGGCCGGGTGATCGATCCAGCCCATCAGACCGACGCGATCACCGATCTCTTCATCGCCGACGGTCACATCGCCGGGTCCGGCCAGCCGCCGGCGGGGTTCACGCCGGATCGGCGGATCGACGCTCGTGGTCAGATCGTCTGCCCCGGTTTGATCGATTTGTGCGCCCGACCGCGCGAGCCTGGACAGGAGCACAAGGCCACCA
>JBATDL010000538.1:0-6895 GCA_049663445.1 Candidatus Competibacter sp. | reverse complement strand
GATCCGGAGACTGCATAATGGCGAATACACAAGGCACGACCGGTCTGCTCGGCTGGATCGACGAACGGTTTCCGCTGACCAAGTCGATCCGCGAGCACCTGACCGAATACTACGCGCCGAAGAATTTTAACTTCTGGTACTTCTTCGGCTCGCTGGCGCTGCTGGTGCTGGTCAACCAGATCCTGACCGGTATCTGGCTGACCATGAGCTACAAACCGTCCGCCGCCGACGCCTTCGCTTCGGTCGAATACATCATGCGCGACGTGGATTGGGGCTGGCTGATCCGCTACATGCACTCCACCGGCGCCTCGGCCTTCTTCATCGTTGTCTACCTCCACATGTTCCGCGCCCTGATCTACGGCTCCTACAAGAAGCCGCGCGAGCTGATCTGGATTTTCGGCGTGCTGATTTTCCTCGCCCTGATGGCCGAGGCGTTCATGGGCTACCTGCTGCCCTGGGGCCAGATGTCCTACTGGGGCGCGCAGGTCATCATCTCGCTGTTCAGCGCTATCCCCGGCATCGGCCAGGACCTGTCGCTGTGGATTCGCGGTGACTATGTGGTATCCGACGCCACCCTGAACCGCTTCTTCTCGCTGCATGTGATCGCGGTGCCGCTGGTACTGCTGGGGCTGGTGGTCGCTCACATCCTCGCCCTGCACGAAGTCGGCTCCAACAATCCCGACGGGGTCGAGATCAAGAAGGTGAAAGGCGAGGACGGCAAACCGCTGGACGGCATCCCCTTCCATCCGTACTACACCGTCAAGGATCTGGTCGGCGTGGTGGTGTTCCTGATCTTCTTCTCGGTGGTGATCTTCTTCATGCCCGAGATGGGCGGCTACTTCCTCGAACACCCCAACTTCGATCCGGCCGACCCGATGAAGACCCCGCCACACATCGCTCCGGTGTGGTATTTCACGCCGTTCTACGCCATGTTGCGCGCGGTGCCGGACAAGCTGGGCGGCGTGATCACCATGATCGGCGCCATCGTCATTCTGTTCTTCCTGCCCTGGCTGGACCGTAGCCCGGTGAAATCCATCCGCTACCGCGGGTTCACGTTCAAGCTGGTGCTGGCCGCGTTCTCGGTGTCGTTCCTGATTCTGGGTTATCTGGGCGCCTTGCCGCCGAGTCCGGGCCGTACCACGCTGGCGCAAACCTGCACCGTGATCTATTTCGCCTTCTTCCTCGTGCTGCCGTTCCTGCCGGCGTTCGAAAAGACCAAGCCCGTACCGGAAAGGGTGACCGAACAATGAAAAAAATCATTCTCGCACTGGCGTTTCTGGCGCTGCCGGCCCTGAGCGTAGCGGCCGGCGGCGAAGGTTTTCACCTGCTGACGGCACCGATCGACTCTCACAACAAAGCGTCGCTGCAACGCGGCGCCAAGTTGTTCGTCAACTACTGCATGGGCTGCCACTCGCTGGAGTACCAGCGCTACAACCGCATGGCTCGCGACATCGGCCTGACCGAAGACCAGGTCAGGGACAACCTGATTTTCACCGGCGCCAAGGTCGGCGATACGATGAAAAACGCGATGCGCAAGAGCGAAGCCAAGGGCTGGTTCGGCGTGGCGCCGCCCGATCTGACCCTGATCGCCCGCTCGCGTGGCGATGACTATCTGTACACCTACCTGCTGACCTTCTACGAAGACCCCAGTCGACCGTTCGGCGTCAACAACGCCACCTTCCCGAACGCCGGCATGCCGCATGTGCTGTGGGAATTGCAGGGGATGCAGAAGCCAGTCTACGAAATGCATAAGAATGCCGAGGGCCATGAAGTCAAAACCCTCGCGGGCTTTGAGCTGACCCAGCCCGGCAGCATGAGCCCACCGGAGTTCAAGGAATCGATGGCGGACCTGGTCAATTTCCTGTCCTACGTCGGCGAGCCCATCCATCTGGAACGCCAGCGGATTGGGGTCTGGGTGGTTCTGTTCCTGGCATTGGCCTTCGTGGTGTTCTATCTGCTGAAGAAAGAATACTGGAAGGACGTGCACTGACGCCGCCACCGGCGGAGGGCACTGGCTGCTCTCCGCCGGGGCACCGCTCTTTTTCATTCCTCCCCAAGCGCCCTTGGGGAGACTGTCGTTCCCCTATCTGCCGACCGATCCCGCCATGACTTCGACCCGGCCCTATCTGATCCGCGCCCTTTACGAGTGGATCGAAGACAACGGCTTGACGCCGCATATTCTGGTCAACGCGGAATTGCCCGGCGTGGAGGTTCCCAAGCAGCATGTGCGCGAGGGACAGATCGTGCTCAACGTCAATTCGATCGCCGTGCGCGACCTGCGCCTGGGCAACGAACAGATCGAATTCAACGCCCGCTTCGGCGGCGTCGCACGCACGGTCTACATCCCCATTGCCGCCGTGCTGGCCATCTACGCCCGCGAGAACGGCCAGGGCATGGCTTTTGGCGAGGAGACGGGTGGCGACGAACCGCCATCGCCCGACGATGCGCCCCCGCCGGACAAGCCGGCCGCCCGCACCGAGCGCAGACCGGTGCTGAAGATCGTGAAATAAACTTTAGTTGATGTATTCAAACAGCGTCACGACCTGCCGTACCCCTCCTACCCGGCTGGCGACGCCAGCCGAGGCATCGGCTTCGGTGGGTTTGACCAAACCCATCAGATAAACCACACCGCGATCCGTGACCACCTTGACCCGGGTGGGATCGAAATCGGGAATCTGGATCTGGAACAGCGCCGACTTGACCTTGGTCGTCAGCAGTGCGTCGTTGCTCTGAACGGACAGCGGGCTGGGCGGACCGATCACCAACTCGTTGTAGACCAACCGAACCGGCGGCTCCTTCAGATCGCGGGCGATCTGCTCGGCCTGCTGCCGCGCCTGCGCCGACACCACCTCGCCGGTCAACAGCACCGCGCCGTTGTAACTGGTGATGCTGATCCGGTTGCCCGGCGGCAACATGCGAGTGAACACATCATAGAGCTTCAGCTCGATGGTCTGATCGTCCACCACGGTGCCGGTAGTGCGGCGGTCGTGCACCACGCTGACGCCCATCGCCGCGCCACCGACAAAAAGCGCCGCGCAACCCCCCAGCAACACCGTCGCCAGCACCGCGCTGGCTAAGCGTATCCACCTCGTCATGATTCCTCCTTAGCAAACAGCAGCCAGTCCACCAAGTCGCACAGGCAATGGATGATGAGAATGTGGGCCTCCTGAATTCGCGCCGTCGCCGCCGCCGCCGCCCGTATTTCGATATCCCCGCCACCGAGTTGCGTGGCCATCCGCCCGCCGTCGCGGCCGGTCAACACCAAGGTCGTCATTCCCAGCTCGCGGGCGGCGTCGATGGCCGCCGACACGTTCGGTGAATTACCGCTGGTCGAGATCGCCAGCAGCACGTCGCCCGGTCGCCCCAACGCCCGTACCTGCCGAGCGAAAATCTGTTCGAAGGCATAATCGTTGGCGATGGAGGTAAGCGCCGAGCTGTCGGTGGTCAGCGCGATGGCGGCCAATCCCGGCCGTTCGATCTCAAAGCGGTTAACCAGTTCAGCGGCGAAATGCTGGGCATCGGCGGCCGATCCGCCATTGCCGCAGACCAGGATTTTATTGCCCTGCCGCAGCCGTCCGGCCAACAGCTCGGCGGCTTGCACGATGCGCGCTCCCATCGTTTCCAGGGTGCGCTGCTTGGCTTCGAGACTGGCGGCGAAGTGCTGTTCGATGCGTGTGAGCGGTTCCATGAGATGATCCAACGCAGGGCGGTGACTGACCGGAAGAAGATTAGCGTGTATCGTTTCGGTTGTTATCATTGATTCAGGAATTGCACCTTCAAGGTACTCAAAAAGATGCCCCAGCCGCAAGCCGAAACCCGATTCATCGAGTTGATGGCCGAGTTGTTCCAAATGGACGAGGCGGAAGCGCTGGATTTTGGCTGGTACCGGGTGATTCGCCGGCATAACCGGGAGGTACGAGCATTTCTGGGTGAGATGATCTCCACCCAAGGCTGGAAAACGCTCAAGGGCGGGCGGCTGTCGGTCTTTTCGCCCGCCACTTGGAACCCACCTTGCAACCGTATTTCCATCTCTATAATCAATACGTCCTCAGGCATCTCGAACAGGTCCCCCATCGCCAAGCCCAAGGAGCATTACCAGATAAACCCAAACTCTTTCAAAAAAGACCAATCGACCGTCGGAGACCTGACGGCTATTCAACTCCAGCGTTCGGCCGCCTGGAATTCGGTTCTCGATAAGCGCCATCGAGCGATTTCGATACCCATGAAACTCTGTTTTTCTGATGGAGGTTGATATGAACGGTTTCATCATGGCCCCGTCTCACAATAAGCCCGACGGCCACGACGCCACGGGGGCTTTCCATATCGGGGCTGCGGGGTTTCAAAAAGCCCACTCGCTGCCCCCTTGGGTGCGCTTTGAGAATACCGCAGACAGTAAAACCGCCGATGCCAAGGGTTTCCTAAAGATGATTCAGGACCAGCCCGGCGGCTGGGACGTTTTCGCCTATTTTGGTCACGGCGACTCCAATGCTTTGGGGTCGGCCGACATTCGCGGTCGCAAGGGAGCCACCGCCTTGGCCGACGCCCTTCGTCCCAAGTGCAACGCCGGCGTCATCATCATGCTGTATGCCTGCAACACCGGCGCTCCCGGCGGTTTCGCCCAGTGGTTAGCCGAAGATCTCGCCAGCCTTAGCGCAACGGTCTACGCTCACATACCCCCTCCGGGGCACACCTTTCAGAACGCCAATGTCGTCGTCTACCCCGGCGGCGCACCGGTCATCCCGCACGGCTCCCGTCTCTGGGGCGACTGGTACCGGGACATGCACGCCGCAGGCAACGAACTGTGGGCGCGTTTCCCCTTCATGACCGCGAAAGAACTGGAAGCGGAGTTGACGGCTCCCGGATCCCTGATGGGACGCTGGGAAGTGGGCGGTAAGGCTGAGGGCTGGCATGAAGTGTTCTTCGGCGACATGACCGTCGTCCGAACCGACAGTGCCAACCGCTACACCATCCGCGACCGTGGGGAATGGAGCGTGGCACACCACAAACTTTCCATCAACTGGGGGAGCGGCGACAAGGAGGAATGGAAGACTCCCTTAAGTCCACAGCATCAGACCGTCAAACATACCGGCAATGAGGGAATGAAAGCCCTTAAGGCTAAGCGAATCGAAGCCCCTAACATTAATCCGCAGCGACTCTTCCATGGTCAACTCCACCTCAAGCAATCCAAACTTATAAAGGTAAACTAATGGCATAAAAACTACGGCGAAGCTGTTCAGTACATTGTAAAGAGTTACTTGCTCCGTAAAGCCGCCATCGAAGCTGGCTCTTTGAGGGACGTTAGTTCATAGCGTCAAACGGCCGGGCGATCTGACTCAAGCGCAACACGAAAAGGAATCCCGAACTCCCTCGTTCACCGCGACCGTTGCAGGGCACGGATGCCCTGTTCCAATCCCTCCAAGGTCAGCGGGTACATGCGGTCGCTCATCAGTTCCCGCACCATCTGGATCGAAGGGATGTGGCTCCAGCGGTTCTGCGGCTGCGGGTTCAGCCAGATGGCGTGCGGATAGGCCGTCAGCAACCGGCTCATCCAGACATCGCCGGCTTCCGGGTTGAAGTGCTCGACGCTGCCGCCGGGGTAGGTCACTTCATAGGGGCTCATGGTGGCGTCACCGACCAGAATCAGCTTGTAGTCCCGCCCGAAGGTGTGCAGCACCGATACTGTTTCGGTCTTCTCGGTATAACGGCGGCGGTTGTCCTTCCACAGCGACTCGTACACCATGTTGTGAAAGTAGAAATACTCCAGATGCTTGAACTCGCCGCGCGCCGCCGAAAACAGTTCCTCGCAGACCCGGACGTGGTCGTCCATCGAGCCGCCCACATCCAGAGCCAGCAGTACCTTCACCGCGTTATGCCGCTCCGGCACCATCTTCAGATCGAGATAACCGGCGTTGCGGGCCGTCGACCGAATCGTATCGTCCAGATCCAGTTCCTGCGCGGCGCCTTCTCGGGCGAAACGACGTAGCCGCCGCAACGCGACCTTGATGTTGCGGGTGCCCAACTCCACCGTGTCGTCCAGATTGCGGAACTCGCGGCGGTCCCAGACCTTGGCGGCCCGGCGGTGGCGCGAGTCCTCCTGGCCGACGCGAATGCCTTCCGGGTTGTAGCCGTAAGCTCCATAGGGCGAAGTGCCGGCGGTACCCACCCACTTGTTGCCGCCCTGATGCCGCCCTTCCTGCTCGGCCATGCGCTGGGCAAAGGTCTCCATCAGCTTTTCCCAGCCGCCCAGCGATTCGATCCACTGCTTGTCCTCCTCGCTCAGGGTCAGCTCGGCGAGCTTGCGCAGCCACTCCAGCGGCACCTCGGCGCCGATCATGTCGTCGAACAGCGTCGCCAATCCCTTGAAGTGGCTGCCGAACACCTGATCGAAGCGGTCGTAATGACGTTCGTCCTTCACCAGCGTCGCCCGCGCCAGATAGTAGAACTCATCGATGTTGTGAGTGGTCACCCGCTGGCTCAGCGCTTCCAGCAGGGTCAGAAATTCGGTCAGCGTAACCGGCAGGCCAGCCTGGCGCAGCTTGCGGAAAAAATCGGTCATCATGAGCGGAAACCCTCGACCCTGCCCCCTTCCCACCGGAAAAGGGGCGCTGGCGATTCTCAATCCTTTTTACGTCGCGACATGAACATGATCCATATTTCGTATATAAATTTCAGCCTGGAAGATGCTCCGAAACGCGGGCAGTCCCTCCAGGCGCATCTTACCAAATCCCGATACCCCAAACGAACCACCATCATCGCCATCATCATTGAGCGACCCAAACGCCAGCGTTCCAAGATTAGACCGTATCGTGTAAAGAAATTCTCCCTCATCCTTACTGACAAAGACACCATTCTTTTCATCAATGCCAAAGAACCATTCAATGAGTGTGCGCTGTGG